>NZ_JBEXTV010000042.1:0-75898 GCF_040628835.1 Streptomyces sp. NPDC006134
GGGCCCCCGCCCCCCCCCCCCCCCCGGGGGGGGGGCCGGGGGCGCCCCGGGCCGGCCCCCGCCCCCCCCGCCGACCCCCGGTGGCGGGATCTGCTCCCGCACCGGCGGGCGCGGTTCCTGCACCGCGTGGCCGAGCTGATCGAGGAGAGCGCCGAGGACCTGGCCGCCCTCCAGACCGCGGACACCGGCAAGGCGCTCGCCGAGACGCGCGCCCTGGTCGCCAGCGCGGCCGGCACCTTCCGGTACACTGCCGCCGCCCTGGAGACCGCCGAGGACGCGCTCACCCCCTCCCGTGGGGAGTACGTGACGATGAGCGTGCACGAACCCGTCGGCGTCGTCGGCGCGATCAACCCGTGGAACTCCCCGGTCGCCAGCGACGCCCAGAAACTCGCTCCCGCGCTCGCCGCCGGCAACGCGGTGCTGCTCAAGCCCGCCGAGTGGACCCCGCTGGTCTCGCTGGCCCTGGGCCGGATCGTCACCCGCGCCCTGGACGAACACGGCCTGCCCACCGCCCTGCTGGCGGTCCTGCCGGGGCCCGGCCGGGTGGTCGGCGACGCGATCGTACGGGACCCGCGCGTCGGGAAGGTCGCCTTCACCGGCGGCACGGCGACCGGCCGGGCCCTGGCCCGGACCGCCGCCGAGAAGCTGATGCCCGTCTCGCTCGAACTCGGCGGCAAGTCGCCCACGATCGTGCTGCCCGACGCCGACGTCGAACAGGCCCTGGCCGGCGTGCTGTTCGGCATCTTCTCCTCCAGCGGCCAGTCCTGCATCGCCGGTTCGCGGCTGTTCGTGGCGCGGACGGTCTACGACGACTTCCTCGGCGCCCTCGTCGAGCGCGTGCGCAAGCTGCGCGTCGGCCCCGGCACGGCACCGGACACCCAGGTCGCCCCCCTCGTCCACCCCGCGCACCGCGACCGCGTCGCCGCCTACGTCGACCTCGCCCGCGCCGAGGGCGCCCGGGTCCTGTGCGGCGGCGCCGCGCCCGAGGGCCCCGAGTACGCCGACGGCGCCTACTACCTGCCCACCGTGCTCGACGGGCTCGCCCACGACGCCCGCACCTGCCAGGAGGAGATCTTCGGCCCCGTCCTGGTGGCGCTGCCCTTCGACGACGAGGAGGACCTGATCCGCCAGGCCAACGCCACCGTCTACGGGCTGGCCTGCGGCATCTGGACCCGCGACCACCGCGCGGCCTGGCGGATCGCCCGCCGGATCGAGGCGGGCACCGTCTGGATCAACACCTACAAGCAGTTCAGCGTCTCCACGCCCTTCGGCGGCATGAAGGCCAGCGGACTCGGCCGCGAGAAGGGACGCGACGGCATCCGCGCCTACCAGCGCCAGAAGTCCCTGTACTGGGGCACCTCCGCCACCCCTCTGCCCTGGGCCGGCTGAACACCGCCGCCCCCTCCTCCCGCCCCGGGCCGGCCCCGCCCCGGAGAGATCCGGCCTCCCGCCCCCGGAGAGAGCCGGCCCCACCCCGGAGAGAGCCGGCCCCGCCCCCGGAGAGACCGGAGACCCATGTCCCACCACCCCGCCCTTCAGGACCCCCCGATCGCCCGCCTGCGGGCCCTGCGCTCCGTCGAACTGCTCACCCCGCACTTCACCGAGGCCACCGGCTTCTACGAGGAGGCATGGGGCCTGGAGGTCGTCGAGGCCGGGCACAGCGCGAGCTGGCTGCGCGGCACCGGCGAGGAACACCACGCCCTGCAGCTGACCCGCGCCGACCGGATCGGCCTGGGCCGGCTCGCCTTCGCCGTCGCCACCCCGGCCGAGATCGACGAGGCCGCCCGCCGCCTCGAACGCCGCGGCATCACACCGGTGACCGGCCCCGGCCCGCTCGACCAGGTCGGCGGCGGATACGGCCTGCGCTTCCACGACCACGAGGGCCGCCTGATCGAACTGTCCGCCGACACCTGGGCGGTCCCGCCGCGCGGCCGGGACGCCGCCGTGCCGGTCGGCGTGACCCACGCCGTGCTCAACACCCCCGACATCGACGCCTCCGTCGCCTTCTACCGCGAGGTCCTCGGCCTGCGCGTCTCCGACTGGTCCGAGCACCAGATGGCGTTCCTGCGCTGCAACAGCGACCACCACTGCATCGCCTTCAACCAGGCCGACTGGGTGTCCCTGAACCACGTCGCCTACGAGATGGACTCCCTGGACCACTTCATGCGCGGCATCGGACGGCTGCGCCACCACGGCGTCGTCCCCCGGTGGGGTCCGGGACGGCACGGCCCCGGCAACAACACCTTCTCCTACTTCACCGACCCCACCGGCCTGGTGTGCGAGTACACCTCCGAGGTCGCGCAGGTCGTCGAGGACCGCTGGATCTGCAAGGTGTGGCGGCGCGTGCCCGAACTGTCCGACCTGTGGGGCACCGCCGGCCCGCCCTCGAAGCTGATCCGCGCCCACATGGCCGGCACCCCCGACGGCAGCCCCGTCCGCCCGCCCGCCGAACCACCCGTCGATGCCGAACCGTCCACCGAACCACCCGTCGACGCCGAACCACCCACCGAACCGCCGCCCGCCGCCGCCCCGCAAGGAGCCCCCGCATGAGCCCCCTCGTCCCGCTGAAGGTCGGCCTGGTCGGCTGGGGCGCGATCGGCCGCGTCGTCGGCACGGCCCTCGCCGCCGGCGAGATCCCCGGCGCCACCCTGGCCTGCGTCGTCGACAACCGCCCCCTGGGCGGCGCCGCCCCGGCCGGCCAGGTCCCCTTCGAGACGGCCGTCGAACGCGCCGACCTGATCGTGGAGGCCGCGGGCCAGGGCGTCGTGCGCGAGTGGGGCGAGCGCGTCCTGACCGCCGGCACCGACCTGCTCGTCGCCTCCACCGGCGCCCTGACCGACGAGGACCTCGCCAAGCGGCTGCTGTCCGCCGGGCCGGGACGGGTGTACTTCACCGGCGGCGCCGTCGGCGGCCTCGACCTGCTCCAGGCCGTACGCGCCCTCGGCCCCCTCGACGAGGTCCGGCTCACCACCACCAAACTGCCCGCCACCCTCGAACAGCCCTGGATGGACGAGGAGTTGCTCGAAAGGATGCGCACGGCCACCGGACCGGTCGAGGTGATGGACGGCACCGCCCGGGACGTCCCGGTCAAGTTCCCCCGGTCGACCAACGTCGCCGCCTCCGTCGCCCTGGCCGTCGGCGACCTGGACGCCGTCCGGGTCCGCGTCGTCGCCGACCCGGCGGCGGTCCGCACCCGGCACGTCCTCGAAGCCCGTGGCCCGCACGGCGCCTACCGCTTCGAGGCGTCCCACACCCCGGACGCCGGCAACCCCGCCACCAGCCGCGTCGTCCCGCACGCCGTCCTGCGCTCCCTGGGCGCGCTCGCCGGACGGCCGGGGCAGATCCTGTGAGCGCCGCGACCGGGGTGCACGTGGAGGAGGCGGGCGCCGACGGCCCGCTGCTGCTCTGCCTGCACGGCATCGGCTCCTCGTCCGCCTCCTTCGCGCCCCAGCTCGCCGCGCTGTCCGAGGACTTCCGCGTCGCCGCCTGGGACGCCCCCGGCTACGGGAGGTCCCCCGACCCCGACGGCCCGCTCGGCCTGGACGACTACGCGGACGCGGCGGCCGGCGTCATCCGCGCCCGCGGCGGCCGGGCCCACGTGCTCGGCGTGTCCTGGGGCGGCGTGATCGCCCTCCGCCTCGCCGTCCGCCACCCCCGCCTCGTCGACTCCCTGATCGTCGCCGACTCCAGCCCCGGCTCCGGCACCGACCCGGCGAAGGCCGCCGCCATGCGGGCCCGCGTACCGGAACTGGAGGCGCTCGGCCCCCGGGCGTTCGCCGAGAAACGCGGCCCCCGCCTCCTGTCGGACGACGCGCCCCCCGCACTCGTCCGGCGCGTCGTCGACACCATGGCGGCCTCCGTACGCCTGCCCGGCTACGCCCACGCCGCCGAGTCGATGGCCACCGCCGACCTGCGCGCCGACCTGGCGCACGTCACCGCACCGGCCCTCGTGCTCTGCGGCGACCGGGACCGGGTCACCGGACCGGACGCCGCCCAGGCGCTGGCCGGGGGCCTGCACAGGACGGCCTACGTGATCGTCAAGGACGCCGGTCACCTGGCCCACCAGGAACAGCCCGAGCGCTTCAACGCCTGGGTCCTGTCCCACCTGCACATCGTCACCGACCCCACCCGCCATCACACCCACCCCACCCACCGGAAGGACTGACCCCATGCCTCTGACGACCACCGAGTACGACAACGGCGGCGACCTCTCCCAGTACACCGACTCCCTCATCGCCACCCGCGCCTCCCGCGAGCCCGACTGGGGCACCCTCTCCTTCCAGGAGAAGGCCGGCCCGCAGTACCGCCGCGCCCAGATCCGCTACGTCGGCTCCGGTGCCACCGGCAACCACGAGGACGACCGGCGGATCCTCCCCTCCGGCGGCTTCACCTTCTCCAACATGCTGCTGCCGCCGGGCGCCGAGGGCCCCGCCCACACCCACCACGACGTGGAGGAGGCGTTCTTCGTCCTGGAGGGACAGGTCCGCGTGGGCATCCACCGCGGCCCGGACGAGGTGGAGTACCGCACCCTCGGCTACCGCGACATGATCGTGGTGCCGGCCGGGGTGACCCGCTCGCTGAAGAACGAGGGCGACACCGACGCGCTGTTCTGCGTCATCATCGGCACGCAGAAGCCGCAGGTGCCGACCTACCCCGAGTACTCGCCGCTGTACGGCGTCAGCCGTGACTGACGACGTGCGCACGGTCGTCGTGACCGGGGCGGGCCGTGGCCTGGGGGAGGCCATGGCCCGCCGGGCCGCCGCCGACGGCCACCGGGTCGTCGTCGCGGAACTGAACGAGGAGTGGGGCGAGCGCACCGCCGCCGCCGTCCGCGCCACCGGGGGAGAGGCACGGTACGTGCCCTGCGACGTGGCGGACCCCGCCTCGGTGGCCCGCCTCGCCGACGCCGTCCGCGGCCTCGGCCCGGTCTGGGGCCTGGTCAACAACGCGGCCCTCGCCAACGGCGTCGGCGGCAAGGAGTACCAGGACATCGGCGTCGAGGAGTGGGACCGCCTGATGGCCGTCAACGCGCGCGGCCCCTGGCTGGTCGCCAAGGCCCTGCACCCGCTGCTCACCCGCCCCGGACGCATCGTCAACATCGCCTCCGACGCCGCCCTGTACGGCTCCCCGCGCCTGGCCCACTACCTCGCCTCCAAGGGCGCGGTCATCGCCCTGACCCGCGGCATGGCCCGCGAACTGGGCGAGCACGGCATCACCGTCAACGCCGTCGCCCCCGGGCTCACCGAGTGCGAGGCCACCGAGTCCGTCCCCGCCGCCCGCCACGCCCTCTACGCGGCCCACCGCGCGATCCCCCGCCCCCAGCAGCCCGACGACCTCGTGGGCCTCGTCTCCTTCCTGCTCGGCGAGGAGTCCCGCTACCTCACCGGGCAGGTGATCGCCGTCAACGGCGGCTTCACCACGCACTGACACCGACCTTCAGGAGAATCCCATGGATCTGGGTCTCGCCGGCCGGACCGTCCTGGTCACCGGCGGCAGCTCGGGCGTCGGCCTGGCCACGGTCCGCGCCCTGCTCGACGAGGGCGCCAACGTCGCCGCCTGCGGCCGGGACGCGGACCGCCTCGCCGCGGCGGCGGCCCGCCTGGGCGGCGGCGACCGGCTGCTGACCGCCGTCTGCGACGTGCGCGACGCGGACGCCGTACACGGCTTCGTCCGGCGGGCCGCCGAACGGTTCGGCCACATCGACGGCCTGGTCAACAACGCGGGCCAGTCGCGCATGAAGCGGCTGGACGAGACCACCGCCGAGGACTGGCGCGACGAGCTGGAACTGAAGTTCGCCGGCGTCCTGCACCCCCTGCGGGCCGCCCGCCCGCACCTGCGCGCCTCCGACGCGGCGAGCGTCGTCAACGTCAACGCCGTCCTCGCCAAACAGCCCGAGCCCCGCCTCGTCACCACCAGCGCGGCCCGCGCCGGCATCCTCAACCTCTCCAAGTCCCTCGCCGCTGAACTCGCCGCGGAGGGCATCCGCGTCAACTCCGTCTGCCTGGGCCTGATCGACACCGGTCAGTGGACCCGCCGCCACGCCGCCGACGGCTCCGGCCTGGCGTACGAGGAGTGGCAGGCCCGCCTCGCCGCCGACCGGGGCGTCGCCCTCGGCCGTCTCGGCCGCGCCGAGGAGGTCGCCTACGCGATCGTGACGCTGCTGTCGCCGCGCGCCTCGTACATCACCGGAACCGCCATCGACGTCTGCGGCGGGGTCGGCCGCGGCATCCTCTGAGAGGCAGCACGCATGACGTACCGCACCGGAGGCGACCTGCTCGTCGCCGTCCTGAAGGAACTCGGCATCGACACGGTCTTCGGCATCGTGTCCGTGCACAACCTCCCCCTCGTCGAGGCCGTCGACCGCGACCTGCGCTTCGTGCCCGTACGGCACGAGGCGACCGCCGTCAACGCCGCCGACGGCTGGGGCCGGGCGCGCGGCACCCTCGGCTGCGCCCTCACCTCCACCGGCACCGGCGCCGGCAACGCGGCCGGCTCCCTCGTGGAGGCGCTCGCCGCGGGCACCGCCGTCCTGCACGTCACCGGGCAGATCGAGAGCCGCTTCCTGGGCGGCGGACGCGGCTTCATCCACGAGACCAGGGACCAGCTCGGCATGCTCGCCGCCGTCTCGGCGTACGCGGCGACCGTCCCGGACATCGCGAGCGCGGGCCGCCTGCTGCGGGAGGCCGCCGCCGCGGCCCTGGCCACCCCCGGCGGACCGGCCAGCGTGGAATGGCCCGTCGACCTCCAGTACGCCGCCCAGCGCGACGACGGCACGACACCCCCCGCCACCTCTGTCCCCGAGCCCGACCCCGCACAGCTGGCCGCCGCACGCGACCTGCTGAGCACCGCCCGCCGCCCGCTGGTCTGGGCGGGCGGCGGCGCCACCCGGGCCCGCCGCGAACTGCGGGACCTCCTGGAGGCCACCGGCGCCGGACTGATCACCTCCAACTCCGGCCGCGGCTCCGTCCCCGAGGACCACCCCCAGGTCATCGGCAACTTCGCCACCACGCCCGCCGTCCGCGCCCTGCTCGCCGACGCCGACGCGCTGGTCACGGTCGGCACCCACTTCCGCTCCAACGAGACCGCCGACTACACCCTCACCCTCCCCGGCGCCCACCTCCAGATCGACGCCGACGCCGCCGCCCTCGGCCGGGTCTACCCGGCCCGCCACGCCCTGCACGGCGACGCCGCCCGCGTCCTGCCGCACCTCACCGCCCGCGCGACCCGCGCCGAACCGGCCTGGACCGCCCGCGTCCACGCCGTCCGCGACGAGGTGCGCCACGCCCTGCGCGACGCCATCGGCCCCCAGGCGGCGATCTGCGACGCGCTCGCCGCCGCCCTGCCGCCCGGCGCGATCGTCGCCCGCGACGTGACCATCCCCTCCTCCACCTGGGGCAACCGCCTCCTGCCGATCCACGATCCGCGCGCCAACGTCTTCCCGCGCGGCGGCGGCATCGGCCAGGGCCTGGGCATGGGCATCGGCGCCGCCCTCGCCCGCCCCGACGTCCCCACCGTGGTCGTCGCCGGCGACGGCGGACTCGCCGTCCACCTCGGCGAACTGCTCACCCTCGCCCAGGAGAAGCCCCGCCTCGTCCTGCTCGTCTTCAACGACGGCGGCTACGGCGTCCTGCGCAACACCCAGGACCGCTACGGCGACCGCCGCAGCGGCGTCGACCTGCACACCCCCGACTTCGCACGGCTCGCCGCCGCCTGCTCGCTGCCGTACGCCCGCATCGCCGCCGAGACCGACGCCCGGCCGGTGATCGAGGAGGCGCTCACCTCCGGCGGGCCGGTCCTCGTCGAGGTGGACCTCGCCGCACTCGGCCCGATGAAGACCCCGTTCACCCCGCCCGTGAAGATCCCCACCGCGTAGGGAGGCCCTCCGATGAGCGTCACCGAAGAAGCAGCGGAACAGGAACGCGCACTCCTCGTACGCCGTATGACGTGGGAGGCGGACGGCGTGCTCTCCGTCGAGCTGGCCGACCCGGCCGGCAAGCCCCTGCCCGCCTGGGACCCGGGTGCCCACATCGACCTGCACGTGGGCGGCCTCGTCCGCCAGTACTCCCTGTGCGGCGACCCGGACGACCCCGCCGTCTACCGGATCGCGGTCCTCGACGAGCCCGCCTCGCGCGGCGGTTCGCGGTACGTGCACACCCGGCTGCGCCCCGGCCAGATGGTCCGCACGGCCGGTCCCCGCAACCACTTCGCGCTGGAGGCGGCCGGGTCCTACGTCTTCCTCGCCGGCGGCATCGGCATCACCCCGATCCTCGCCATGGCCCGGCGGGCCGACCGCGACGGCGTCCCCTACCGCCTGGTGCACGGCGGCCGGACCCGCGCCTCCATGGCCTTCGGCGGCGAACTCGCCCTCCTCACCGGCGGCGACGTCACCCTCGTCCCGCAGGACGAGCGGGGCCCCATCGACCTGGCCGCCGCCCTCGACGGCCTCCCGGACGACGCGCTCGTATACGCGTGCGGCCCCGAGCCGCTGCTGGCCGCCGTGCAGGAGGCGTGCCCGCCGGGGCGGCTGCGGCTGGAACGCTTCACCGCCCCGGCCGTCGAACACACCGGCGACGACACCGCGTTCGAGGTGGAGTGCCGCGCCTCCGGGCTGACCGTCACCGTCGGCGCCGGCACCTCCGTCCTGGAGGCCGTGGAGGCGGCGGGCGTGTCCGTCCCCTCCTCCTGCCGCGACGGCATCTGCGGCACCTGCGAGACCCGCGTCCTGGCCGGCACCCCCGACCACCGCGACTTCCTGCTCTCCGAGGCCGAGCACGCGGCCGGCGCGACCATGATGATCTGTGTCTCGCGCTGCGCCTCCGACCGCCTCGTCCTCGACCTCTAGCAGGACTTCCGACGGATCCACCAGAAGCCCCGGACCACTTCACCGCCCCATGGAGGCCCCGATGACCACCCCCGCCTGGCCGTACCTCGACCCCCACCAGTCCCGCACCCGCGAACCCACCCCGTACGAGCTGAAACTCGCCCACACCCTCGAAGAGATCTTCACCCAGGACGGCCACGGCCTCGCCGACGTGGTCGCCGGGCTCAACGCCCGCCAGGTGCGCACCCCCGACGGCACGCCCTGGACCGAGGACACCTTCCGCGCCGAGATGCACCGCCTGGGAGCCTGACATGACCCTCACCACCGACGTCACCGCCGACCACGTCTACGCGAACGGCCTGCGCAACCAGTGGCACCCCGTCGTCCCCTCCCGCTTCGTCGAACCGGGCGGCATGCGCAAGGTCACCGCCCTCGGCGAGAACTGGCTGCTGCTGCGCGCCGCCGACGGCACCCTCTCCCTCCTCGCCGACCGCTGCCCCCACCGCGGCGCCCCGCTCTCCCTCGGCAAGCACCTCGGCGACCGGGTCGCCTGCTGGTACCACGGCGTGGAGGTGAAGGGCGACGGCACCGTCTCCTCCGTCCCCGGCCTGCCCGGCTGCACCCTGGAGGGCAAGAGGCTCGTCACCTCCCTGCCCGTGCGCGAGGTGGCCGGCGCGATCCTCGCCTGGTTCGGCGACGAGCGGCACCCCGAACCCGCCGCCCTCACCCTCCCCGAGCCGCTCACCGACCCCGAGACCGCGTCCTTCCTCTGCTACGCCGAGTGGAACGTGCCGTGGCGGTTCGCCATGGAGAACCTCCTCGACCCCATGCACGGCGCCTTCCTGCACCACGAGTCGCACACCATGTACGACGGCGACACCCAGGCCAAGTTCCGCATCCGCGAGACCGACCGCGGCTACTTCTTCGAGAAGACCGACCAGCGCGGCGTCAACTTCGACTGGGTGGAGCTGTGCCGCACCGGCGTCGACTGGGTCGACCTGTCCATCCCGTACCCGCCCTCCGCGGGCCCCGGCGGCGCCTTCGGCATCGTCGGCATGGCCTGCCCGGTCGACGCCGCACGCACCGGCGTCTTCTTCTGGCGCTACCGCAAGGTGTCCGGCTGGCAGCGCGACACCTGGCGCTTCCTCTACCGCACCCTCATCGAGGAACGCCACTGGCAGGTTTTGGAGCAGGACCGCGTGATGCTGGAGGCCATGCCCGCCGACGCCGACCGGGCCGAGAACCTCTACCAGCACGACCTGGGCGTGGTCCGCCTGCGCCGCCTGTACCGGCAGCAGGCCGAGGCCCAGGCGTCCGGCGGCCGGGACCGGTCGGCGGGATGAGCGGGGGCGCCGGCCGCTGGGCGGGCGTGCTGAGCCTGCTCGTGATCGTCCTGGTGTCCTACGTGGACCGGGTGAACGTCTCCGTGCTCGTCACGGACCGGGCGTTCACCGACCACTTCGGCATCACCGGCGACACGGTGGCGCAGGGCGCGCTGACCACGGCCTTCCTCCTCGGCTACGGCATCGCGGCCTTCCTCCTCACCCCGCTGTACGAAGCGCTGCTCGGGGTGCGCCGGGGCCTGTTCGCGAGCATCGCGCTGTGGGCGGCGCTCACCCTGCTCTCGCCGTACGCGCTCGGCGCCGTCACCCTCGTCCTCCTGCGGGCCCTGCTCGGCGCCTCCGAGGGACCGCTGTTCTCCCTCAAGACGATGTACGTGCGCGAGCACTTCGCCCCCCACGAGTCCGGCACCCCCAACGCCGTCGGCTCGATGGGGGTCTCGCTCGGCACGGCCGTCGGCCTGCCTCTGATCACGTACCTCGTCCACCGCTTCGACTGGCACGCCTCGTTCCTGCTGCTCGCGTTGCTCAACGCGGCGATCGGCCTGCCGCTGGTGTGGCTGTTCGTCCACGGGCGGGGCCGGCGCGCCCCGGCGCACGGCGGCGGTCTGCGCGCCACCCTCGCCCAGGCGCTGCGCACGCCGCGCCTGGGCGTGATCCTCCTCGTGGAGATCGCCACCCTCGCCTACCTGTGGGGCTCCACCGCCTGGCTGCCCGCCTACCTGCTGCGCGAACGGCACTTCTCGCTCTCCGCCATGGGAGCGGTCTCCGCGCTGCCGTACGTGATGTCGCTCGCCTCCGGCTTCCTGGGCGGCCGGCTCCTGGACCGGCTGCCCGCGCGGCTGCTGCCGCTGCTGTTCGTCGTCGGCGCGGCGGGCACGGCGAGCTGCGTCGCCGTCGTCATCGGCGCGGACTCGGACGGGGCCGCGGCCACCGGCCTCGTCCTCGCCAACGGCTTCTGGGGACTCCAGGGCCCCGCCATCCCCACCCTCGTCCAGCGCTGCGCGCCCGCCGACGCGGTCGGCAGCGCGTACGGCGTCGTCAACGGGGCCGGCAACCTGGTGTCCGCCTTCATGCCGACCGCGATGGGAGCCGTCATGGCGGCGGCCGGCAGCGGCTTCGGCGCGGGCTTCGCCCTGCTCGCCGTCACCCAGGGCGTGACCCTGCTGTGCGGGGCCTGGCTCCTGCTGCGCGGCCCTCAGCCCTCGCCGCCGTCCGCCGTCTCGCCCGAGGCGACGATGGACCGCTCCAGCTTGGACAGCAGCCGGGCCAGTTGACGCCGCTCCGCCGGAGTCAGCTCCGCGAGCATCCGGCGCTCGTTCTCCAGGTGCTCGGCGAACACCTCGTCCACCTTGGCGAGCCCCGCCTCGGTGAGCCGCGAGTACACCACCCGGCGGTCCCCGGTGTCCCGCTCCCGCACGATCAGGCCGTCCTTCTCCAGCCGGTCGATGCGCAGGGTCACCCCGGCCGAGGAGATCAGACCGGAGTCGGCGAGCTGCCCCGCCGTGAGCCGGTAGGGCGCGCCGGCCCGGCGCAGGGCGGTGAGCACGTCGAAGCCGGCCACGGCGAGACCGTGCCGCTCGATGGCGTCGGTCAGGCCGGCCTGGTAGCGCAGGAAGGTGCGGTGCAGCCGGGCCAGGACCTCCAGGGGGGAGGTGTCCAGTTCCGGCCGCTCCCGCGCCCAGTCCTCGATGATCGACGCGACGGCGTCCCGCCGGACCGCCGTCTTCTTCCCGGCCATGTACCGCCCCTCCCGGTGTCGCGAGCGTGCGCGTGTCCCCGCGCCACGCACCGGAAATCTTAGCCCTGAAATATATGCGGGTCCGCCCCGCGCGGGGGGATGACCGAGGCCGCGACGACCGGGGCGGACGGTCACTTCCGGGTGGCGACCAGGGTGACCGTGTCGCACGCGTACTGGTAAACGCTCCCCGGCGGGCGGACGGACTCGGTGAACGCGTAAGCGGTGAGGGTCGGGTGAGGGGAGGGCTCCGCCTTGAACTCCGGTCCACTGGTTCCTGCCGGGGACGCCTGCGGGGTCGCCCGCGGCGGGCAGCCGGCGCCGGGCAGGGGGCAGTCGGCCGGCCGTTCCTCCGGTTCCGTGCAGTCGGGCGGCGGGGGCTCGGAGCCGTAGGGGCTGGGCGGTGCCGGCGTCGGTAGGGTGCTGGTGATGTACTCGGTGGCCGCGTAACCGGCGGCGCTCACGACCAGGACACCGACCCCGAAGACACGCAGTAACCGGCTCACTTCGCCTTCCACCCTCCCTCGGTCGACCGCGCGTTCACCGTACACGCCCCCTTGCCCGCCTCTCCGTCCCCGTCCGCCGAGGAACCGCCGATGCCCACCGGGATACCGCCGACGCCGCCCGTCCCCACCTCCACCTCCGAGCGCACGCCGCCCTCGCGCCGCTCCGTCCTGTCGTGGGAGGCCGGCTGCTTCGTCGCGATCGGCGTCGTCTCCACCGCCGGGCAGGCGCTGCTGTACTGGCTGCTGCGCGGCTGGTGGCCGCCGGCCGCGGCCAACCTGGTGTCGCTGCTGGTGCTGACGGTGCTGAACACCGAGGCGAACCGGCGGCTGACGTTCCGGCACACCGCCGCGCCGCCGCTCCGCGCCCACCTCGGCGCCGGCGCCCTCTTCCTCCTCGGCTACCTGCTCACCTCCGGCGCGGTGCTGGGCTTCCGCCGCGCCGTGCCCGGCGCCTCGCCGGCCGCCGAGACCGCGGTGCTGGCCGCCGCCTCCGTCGCGGTCACCGTCGTACGGTTCGCCGTGCTGCGGCTGGCCGTCTTCCGCCGCCCCGCCCGCCGCCGTACCTGACCCCTGTCCGCCTGGTGACCTGGAGCGTCGTCCTCCAGTACTCTGTTGACGCTTTAATTGCGAGCGATTCGCAACAACCGTTTTCAGGCAATAAGGGTGTGAGGTACATGACGTCCCGTCGGATACGTGGAGCCGCCGCCGCGGCGGCGCTGGCCGCCGGGGTCGCCGCCTGTTCGGCGCCCGGAGGCGGAGCGGACGGCGGTGACGGCAAGTCCGCCGAGTCCGTCGTCATCGGGGTGGCCACCGAACCGGACACCCTCAGCCCGCTGCTGGGCTACGGCAAGGACGGCAACTCCAAGATCTTCGACGGGCTGCTCGCCCGCGGCGCCGACCTGAAGCTGAAGCCCGCCCTGGCGGCCACGCTGCCGAAGGTCGGCGACGGCGGGCGCACGTACACCTACACCCTGCGCGACGGGGTGAAGTTCAGCGACGGCGAACCGCTGACGGCACGGGACGTGGTCTTCACCTACCGCACCGTCCTGGACGCCAGGACCAACAACACCGCCAAGAGCGAGCTGGACGCCGTCAAGGACGTCCGGGCCGTCGGCGACGACAAGGTCGTCTTCACGCTCAAGTACCCCTACGCCGCCTTCGCCGCCCGCACCGTGCTGCCCATCGTGCCCGAGCACATCGCCGGCAAGCAGGACCCCAACACCGGTTCGTTCAACACCGAGCCGGTCGGCACCGGCCCCTACACCCTGGCGAACTGGAGCAAGGGCGAGAAGCTCACCTTCAAGGCCAACCCGCACTACTGGGGCGGCGCGCCGAAGGTGAAGACGCTCACCGTGGCGATCGTCCCGGACGACGACGTCCGCGCCACCCGGCTGCGCTCCGGCGACCTCGACGGCGCCGTCCTGCCGCCCAACCTGGCCGCCACCTTCGAGGACGACAAGGACCGGCGCACCTACGAGGCGAAGACCTACGACTTCCGCGCCGTCACCCTGCCCACCGCGGGCAAGGTCACCGGCGACCCCGTCATCCGGCGGGCCCTGGACGCCGCCGTGGACCGCCGGGCGATGGTCGACAAGATCCTCGACGGTGCGGGCAGCCCGGCGTACGGGCCGCTGCCCGGCGACGACCCGTGGTTCGCGAAGGACATCGCGCGCCCCCACGACCTCGCCAAGGCCAAGCGCCTCCTGGACGAGGCGGGCTGGAAGCCGGGCGGGGACGGCGTCCGCGTCAAGGACGGCCGGCGCGCCGCCTTCACCCTGCTGTACCCCTCCGGCGACAAGGTCCGCCAGGACCACGCCCTCGCCTACGCCTCCGACGCCAAGAAGGCCGGCATCGAGGTGAAGGCGGAGAGCGCCACCTGGGAGGTCATCGAGCCCAGGATGGGACGCGACGCGGTCCTCGCGGGCTTCGGCAGCGTCGGCGACCCCGACTTCGGCCTGTACACCCTGCTGCACTCCTCCCTCGCCGGCGACGGCTTCAACAACATGGCCCGCTACGACAACCCGGCGGTGGACGAGGCGCTCGACGCGGGCCGCCGCGGCCAGGACCCCGCCGAGCGCGAGGCCGCCTACGGCAAGGTCCAGCGCGAACTCGTCGAGGACCCCGGCTACACCTTCCTCACCCACATCGACCACCTCTACGTGCTCGCCGACCGCTGGAAGGGGCTGACCACGCAGCTCGAACCGCACGAGCACGGCTTCGCCAGCGGCCCGTGGTGGAACGTCGAGGACTGGCAGCCCAAGCGATGACCCGCACTCCCGGGACCCTTCCCTGGGGAGCGATGGCACGCCTGGCGGGGCGGCGGGCCCTGTTCGCCGCCCCCGTCCTGACCGTCGTCACCTTCGGCGTGTTCGCGATCGCCGCCGCCTCCCCCTTCGACCCCGTCAAGGCGTACGGCGGCACCGCCGCGCTCGGCGCCGACCAGGAGACGCTGGACCGGCTGCGGGACAACCTCGGGGTGGACGAACCCTTCACCGCCCGCTGGTGGCACTGGCTGACGTCCGCGCTGAGCGGCGACTTCGGCCACTCCACCGTGATGCGGCAGCCGGTGGCGCAGGTGATCGGCGAACGCCTCGGCTGGTCGGCGCTGCTGTGCGCCGTCGCCTTCGCCGTCGCGGTGCTGCTGGGCACCCTGCTCGGGGTGCTGGCGGCCCGCCGCCCCGGCTCGGTCACGGACCGGGCCGTCACCTCGCTCGCCTACTGCCTGGAGGCGGCACCGGTCTTCTGGATCGCGCTGCTCGCCGTCTGGCTGTTCGCCCTCCAGTGGGACGTGCTCCCGGCCGGCGGCCTCACCGACACCGCCAGCGAACGGGTCACGGCGGGACAGGTCGCGAGCCACCTCGTCCTGCCCGCCGGGGTGCTCGCCGTCTCCCAGCTGCCGTGGTTCGCCCTGTACGTCCGCCAAGGCGTCGCCGACGCCCTGGCGGAGGACCCCGTACGCGGCGCCCGCGCCCGCGGCCTCGCCGAACGCACCGTCCTGCTCGGCCACGCCCTGCGCTGCGGACTGCTGCCGGTCCTCACCCTGATCGGCTCCCGCGTCCCCGAACTCATCACCGGCGCCCTGCTGGTGGAGAGCGTCTTCAGCTGGCCGGGCATCGCCGCGGCCACCGTCGAGGCGGCCACCGCCGTCGACTTCCCGCTGCTGGCCGCGCTGACGACGCTGGCCACCGCCGCCGTCCTCGCCGGGAACCTGCTCGCGGACGTGCTGTACGGACTCTTCGACCCGAGGGTGAAGCTCAGTGACATGTGACCCTCCCGCACCCGCCGGGACCGCCTGGCGCTCCCACGGCACGGACCGCCGCTCCACCCGCGCCCTGCGCGTGCGCACCTCGGCCGCGCTGGTGGCCGCGACCGTCCTCGCCGTCCTGCTCGTCCCGCCGCTGGTCCAGCTCGACCAGCAGGCCGTCGACCTCGCCGCGAAGCTTCAGCCCCCGTCCTGGGAGCATCCCTTCGGCACCGACGACGTCGGCCGCGACCTGCTGCTGCGCTGCGTGTACGGCCTGCGCGTGTCCCTGCTGGTCGGCGTGGCCGCCGCGCTGACCGCGACCGTGGTCGGCACCGCGGTCGGGGCCGCCGCCGGGGCCCTCGGCGGCTGGGCCGACCGCGCGGTCATGCGGGTCGTCGACACCGTCTCCTCCGTGCCCCACCTGCTGCTCGGCATCTTCATCGTCGCCATGTTCCGGCCGGGCGTGTGGCCGGTGGTCGTCTCGGTGGCGCTCACCCACTGGCTGTCGACCGCGCGCATCGTCCGCGCCGAGGTGATGTCCCTGCGCGCACGCCCCCACATCGACGCGGCCGTCTCCGGCGGCGCCTCCCGGTGGCGTGTCGCGGTACGGCACCTGCTGCCCGGCGTGCTGCCCCAGGCCGGCCTCGCCGCCGTGCTGATGGTGCCGCACGCCATGTGGCACGAGTCCGCACTGTCCTTCCTCGGGCTGGGACTGCCCGCCCACACCGCCAGCCTCGGCACCCTCGTCCAGACCGCCCGGGGCTCCCTGCTGGCCGGCCAGTGGTGGCCCACCCTCTTCCCCGGCCTGTTCCTCATCCTCCCCACCCTCGCCATCGCCGGACTCGCCGGGGCCTGGCGGGAGCGGATCAACCCCCGCCGGCGATCGGAGCTGATGCTGTGACCGAGCGAGCCCCCGTGCTGTCGGTGCGCGGTCTGTCGGTGCGTTTCCTGATGCCGGGCGGGCGCCGCGTCGCCGCCGTCACCGACGCCCACTTCGACGTGGCGCCCGGCGAGTGCCTCGCCCTGATCGGCGAGAGCGGCTGCGGCAAGTCCGTCCTCGCCTCCGCCCTGCTCGGCCTGCTCCCCGGCAACGCGCAGACCGCCGGGCAGGCCCTGCTGGGCGGCCTGGACCTGCTCGCCGCCGACGAGCACACCCTCGCCCGCACCGTACGGGGCCGGCTGATCGGCCTCGTCCCGCAGAGCCCCGCCGCGCACCTCACGCCCGTCCGCACCATCCGCTCCCAGCTGGAGGAGACCGTCGCGGAGCTGACCGGCGTCCGGGGCCGCGCCGCCCTGCGCGCCGCCGCCGAGGCCGCCGCCGAACGGGCCGCCTTCCCGGCCGGCCACCTCGACCACCACCCGCACGAACTCTCCGGCGGCCTCGCCCAGCGCGCCGCCACCGCCCTCGCCCTCGTCGGCGACGCCCCGCTGCTGCTCGCCGACGAACCGACCACCGGACTCGACCGCGACCTGGTGGACCGCACCGTCGACGAACTGCGCCGGCACGTCGACGCCGGAACCGGCGGAACCGCCGGAGGCACCGGCGACGGCGGGGGCACCGGCGGCGGGGGCACCGGCGGCGGCCGGGCCCTGCTGATGATCACCCACGACCTGGCCGCCGCCGAGCGCATCGCCGACCGGGTCGCCGTGATGTACGCCAGCCGCATCGTCGAACTCGCCGACGCCGCCGCCTTCTTCGGCACGCCCGGCCCTCGCCACCCCTACAGCCGCGGCCTGCTCCAGGCCCTGCCCGACCGGGCCTTCACCCCCATCCCCGGGCTGCCGCCCGAACTGGGCGACCTCCCCGACGGCTGCGCCTTCGCCGCCCGCTGCGCACGCGCCACCGACGTCTGTGTCCTGCCGCCGCCGGCCGGCACGGTCGCCTGCCACCACCCGCACGGGGAGCCCGCCGCCTGGACCCTCGATGCCGACCGACTCGCCCCGGAGGGCGCCGACCGTGCTTGAACTGCGCGCCATCACCGCCGGATACACCCGGAACGCGCCCGTCGTCCGGGACGCCTCCCTGACCATCGCCCCGGGCGAAGCCGTAGGCCTGCTCGGCCCCAGCGGCTGCGGCAAGTCCACCCTGGCCCGGGTCGCCGCACTGCTGCACCGCCCCGACTCCGGCACCCTCGTCCTCGACGGCGCACCCGTACGCCGCTGGCGCCACCGCGCCCCGCGCGAACAGCGCACCGCCTTCGGCGTCGTCTTCCAGCAGCCGCGCCTGTCCGCCGACCCCCGGCTGCCGCTGCGCGACCTCATCGCCGAGCCGCTGCGCGCCACCGGCCGGCGCGAGGGCCTGGCCGAGCGGGTCGCCGAACTCGCCGCCGGCGTCGGCCTGACCGCCGACCTGCTGGGCCGGCGCCCGCACGAGGTCAGCGACGGCCAGCTCCAGCGCGCCTGCCTCGCCCGCGCCCTCGTCCTGCGCCCGCGCTGGCTGGTGTGCGACGAGATGACCGCGATGCTGGACGCCTCGACCACCGCCGCGCTGGTCGCCGTCGTCGAGGACTACCGCGCCGCCACCGGCGCCGGCCTGCTCGCCGTCGGCCACGACCGCGTCCTGCTGGACCGCTGGTGCGACCGCACGGTCCACTGGGAGACGCTCACGGCGTCGCCGGCCTCCACCACCGGCGCACCGGCCGGCGCGACCCCACGGGAGGCAGTCAACTCGCGTGTCCCTCTGGACAGGTGACGCGCCCGTTCCACATCCTCGGGGGAGACAGGAGCGCGACTCCGGCAATTCCGGCACGACTCACCCGCACCGCCGATCGCACCATCGGAAGGTAGGCGTCCGTGAAGTTCAGCTACGCCATGCTCCCCGACTACCCCCTCGCCGACTCGCTCGACTCCATCCGGCTCGCCGACGAACTGGGCTTTTACGCCTGCTACGCCGCCGACGAGACCTGGCACAAGGACCTGTGGCTCCTCTTCGCCGCCGCCGCGGCCCAGACCCGCCGCATCCGCCTGGGGCCGAGCGTCTCCCCGGTGACCCTGCGCGAGCCGACGCTGATCGCGCAGGCCCTCGCCACCCTGGACGAACTGACCGGCGGGCGCGCCGAAGGAGTCCTTTCCAGCGGCAACTTCGGACTGCTGGCCCAGTACCGCATCGACTGGGCCCGCACCCGGCCGCTGTCCCGGGTCAAGGAGGCCCTGCACGTGGTGCGCACCCTGCTGGACGAGGGCAGCATCACCTTCGACGGCGAGTTCCACGCGTACGACGGGCTGTTCACCTTCGCCCGGCCCGTCCAGGACCGGGTGCCGCTGAAGCTGGGCGCGATGCGCGGGCCGAAGTCCTTCGAGGCGGCGGGGGAGCTCTCCGACGGCTGCCACCACGCCCTCGGCTACACCCGCGAGGCATACGACTACGCGGTGCGGCACATCCGCGCCGGCGCCGAACGCGCCGGCCGGGACTGGCGCTCGCTCGACATCGGCGCCTGGGTCGTCTTCGCCACCGGGCCCGACTCGGCCGCCGCCAAGGACGCGGCGCGCAGCATGGTCGGCATCTACGCCTCCTCCATGCCCGAGGAGCAGCTGCGCCGCAACGGGGTGGAGCCGGGCGAGCTCAAGCCGGTCGTCGAGGCCATCGCCGCCGGCGATCTGGCCCGCGGCATCGAACTGACGACACCGGAGGTCGCCGAGCGGCTCTCCGTGGCGGGCACGCCCGAGGAGTGCCTGGAGAAGATCCGGCGCGAGATCGCCCCCGCCGGGGTGAACCACGTGATCTGCGCGCTCACCGACCGCACCCTGGTCAAGGCGTTCACCGGCCGCGACCTGCCGGACGTGGCCGACGTGAACACCCAGCTCCGCCTGATCCACGAGCGGATCATGCCGGCGTTCGCCTGATCCGGAGCAGGCCGGTTTTGCGGAAACGGCAAAGCCGTTCGTCGGCGCGGGGCGGTCGGGTGCAGGCTCGGAGGCAGGGCGCCGGGGCCGCCCCCGTGCGCGCCCCGGCCCACCGGCCAACCCGTCCGACCGCCCTTTCAGGAGGCGCCATGAGCGACACCCCCGCCCCGGTCCGGCCCGCCGACTTCTGGGAGGCCCGCTACCGCGACGCCGACCGCGTCTGGAGCGGGCGTCCCAACGCCCTGCTCGTGCGGGAGGCGGCCGGCCTCGCGCCCGGCACCGCCCTCGACCTCGGGTGCGGCGAGGGCGCCGACGCCGTGTGGCTCGCCTCCCGCGGCTGGCGCGTCACCGGCGTGGACATCTCGGCCACCGCCCTGACGCGCGCCGCCCGGCACGCGGCCGAGGCCGGTGTGGCCGACCGGGTGACCTGGGAACGCCACGAGCTGGGCCGGTCGTTCCCCGAGGGCACCTTCGACCTGGTCAGTGCCCACTACCTCCAGTCGCCCGTCGAGCTGGACCAGCGGGCGGTGCTGCGAAGCGCCGCCCGTGCCGTCGCCGTGGACGGGACCTTGCTGGTCGTCCTGCACGCCGGCTGGCCGTCCTGGCAGACCGAACCGCCCTTCGCCCACGCGTTCCCGACGCTGGAGGGGGTCCTGGCCGACCTGGACCTGCCCGACGGCAGGTGGACGGTGGAGACGAAGGAGACGGTCCGCAGGGAGAGCGTCTCGCCCGACGGGACCGAGGGCTTCCGCGACGACCACGTGTGGCGCCTGCGGCGGACCCGGTAGGGGCCGGCGGGGATCGGCGGGGAAGGTGGGGAAGGGGTCAGACGCCGCAGGTCGGCGCGGACCAGAACCGGCCGCCCCGGTGGTCGAGGTGGGTGTGGTCGTCGTGCCCCGGGTAGCCGGGGCCGAGGATGCCGTTGAAGCCGTGGTTGCGGGCCTGCCTGGCCAGGGTGCACAGGGAGTGCGGCCCCGCCCCGAGGTCGGCGGCGTCCCCGTACAGGTGGCGGCTGTCGCTCGCGCCGCCGACGGCGTCGTTGCAGGCGCGGGAGCGGAAGCCGCTGGTCACCGTGATCGGCTGGTCGCCCAGGGCGTGCCGCAGGGCCTCCAGCTTCCACATGGTGCGCAGGGCGTTGGCCTTGGCGGTCGCCGCGTCGACCGCGCCGCCCGACCAGGTGGTGTTGCAGTCGTTGAGCTCGGCGTACGTGAAGTGGACCGGGGTGCAGTCGTCGTCCTGGAGGGCGTAGAGCTTGCTGAAGGTGGCCGGACCCGCGACGCCGTCCGCGGTGAGGCCGTACGCCGACTGGAAGCGCTTGAGGGCGGCCGCGGTGGCCGGGCCGAACTGCCCGTCGACGGCCAGGACGGAACCGTACCCCGGGTAGCCGCCGAGCCGGATCTGGAGCTGGGTGACGTCGGCGCCCGAGGAGCCCTCGGACAGGGTGCGGCTCCAGGTGTAGCAGCCGTCGGCGTGCGCGGTGCCGGCGGTGACGAGGGCACCCGCCGTAAATCCTGACACGATCATGACAAAAGCGAGAATGGTTCTGACGGCGCGAGCGACCATGTGATCTCCCTGCGGTGAAAGCGTGGTCCGGCGATGTCGTGGGACGCGCGTCAACGATGGGGCACGCGGCGGGGCGCGGGCAAGAGCCGGGAGCAGCGGCACGGCCGGGCACGGGCAAGAGCCGGGAGCGGCGGCGCGGCCGGACGGCGCGCCGCGGTGCCGCGCCCGTGGCGGGCGGGCCGCCCGGCGCGGGGCCGACTGGCGGGCACCGCCCCGGGTACCCGCGTGCCCGCAACCGGCGAGCGAGGGAGCGGTCATGGGTGTCCGGAAGGGGGCGTCGAAGGCGCAGGGGGAGAAGGGCCGGAAGGGCGGGAAAGGCGGGAAAGGCGGGAAGGGTGCCGCGCGGCTGCGGGAGACCGCCGCCGAGGTGTTCGGCTGGGATCACCTGCTGCCCGAACAGCTCCGGGCCATGGAGTCGGTCCTGGCGGGCTGCGACACCCTCGTCGTCATGCCGACCGGGTCCGGCAAGTCCGCCGTCTACCAGGTCCCCGGCGTCCTGCTCTCCGGCCCGGTCGTCGTGGTCTCCCCGCTGATCGCCCTCCAGCGGGACCAGATCGCCGGCCTGCCGGACGGCGACCGGGCGCCCGGCGCCGTCGCCGTCAACTCCGACCTCACCGCGTCCCAGGCGGAGGCCGCCTGGGACGCGGTGGCGCGAGGCGGCGCCCGCTTCCTGTACCTGTCGCCGGAGCAACTGGCCAAGGACGACGTCGTGGAGCGGCTGGCCGCCGCCCGGCCCGCCCTGTTCGTCGTCGACGAGGCCCAGTGCGTGTCCTCGTGGGGCCACGACTTCCGGCCCGACTACCTGCGCCTGGACCAGGCCGTACGGCGCGTGGGACGGCCCCCGGTGCTCGCCCTGACCGCGACCGCCGCCCCGCCCGTGCGCAAGGAGATCGCCGAACGGCTCGGCATGCGCCGGCCGCGGCTGACGGTGGCCGGATTCGACCGGCCGAACATCCGGCTGGAGGTCCGCCGGTTCCTCGACGAGGACGAACGGCGCCGCGCCGTGGTGGAGCGCGCGGCGGCCGAACCCAAGCCGGGCATCGTCTACGCCGCCACCCGCCGGGACACCGAGGAGTACGCCGGCGAGCTGGCCGCGCTCGGCCTGGCCGCCGAGGCCTACCACGCCGGGCTGCGCGCCGCCGAACGCGCCCGTATCCACGACGCCTTCCTCGGCGGCGAGGCCGACGTCGTGGTGGCGACCTCGGCCTTCGGCATGGGCATCGACAAGGAGGACGTACGGTTCGTGCTGCACGCCGCGCTGCCGGGCTCGCTGGACGCCTACTACCAGGAGATCGGCCGCTGCGGCCGGGACGGCCGCCCCGCGCTCGCGGTGCTGCACTACCGGTCCGAGGACACCGGCATGCAGACGTACTTCGCCGGCCGCACCCCCGGCCACGAGACCCTGTCCGAGGTCGCCGACGCCGTGCACGGCCACCGCGACGACCCCGCCGGGCTGGACCGGCTGCGCCGGGAGACCGGGCTGTCCCGCAACTGGGTCACTGCGGCGGTGAACCTGCTGGAGGAGGCCGGTGCCGTCGCCACCGGCGAGGAGGGCGAGATCCGCCCGGAGGGCGGCGCCCCGCCCGAGGAGGCGGCCGAACAGGCCGAGCGGGCCGCCGAGGCGCACCGGCGCACCGACCGCTCCCGGGTCGACATGGCCCGGGCGTACGCCGAGACCACCGGCTGCCGGCGGCGGTTCCTGCTCGGCTACTTCGGCGAGGAGTACCGGGCGCCGTGCGGCACCTGCGACGTGTGCGAGGCCCGGGAGGCCGAGGGGACCGAGGGGCCCGAAGGGGCGGGCGGTGGAGAGGAGGCGGAACGGTCCCGGCACCCCGCCGCGTCCGCCTTCCCGGTCGGCGCCCGGGTGCGGCACGCGGAGTGGGGCGAGGGCTCGGTGCTGAGCGAGGACGGCGACCGCATCACCGTCCTGTTCGACCGGGCGGGCTACCGCACCCTGTCCCTGAAGGCGCTGTCCGGACGCGACGACCTGCTCGCGGTGGTGGGGGAGGAGCCGGGAGCCGGGCCGCCGCCCGGGCGGTGAGCAGCCCGGCCCCTTCCGCGGCGGCCGGCCGCACCCGTTCCCGTTTCCGGCCGGGGCCGGGGGGAACCCCGAACCCCGCCACCACCCGCGACACCGACCGGAGGTGCGGAGATGACCGGCCACGACGATCACCGGGAGCCCAGGGAGAACCGGTACACCCGGGCCCGGGACCACGACGAACCGGGCGCCCACTCGGGCTCCGAGAGCCAGGCGCGCGAGCGCACGGTGCCCGGCACCGCGAGCGCCAAGGAGGGATACCAGACGGAGCACGGCACGACCGCGGGCAACCCCTTGGAGGGCATCGAGACCAGGGAGCCCGGGGCCGTCCGTCCGGAAGGCGCCGACGAGGGGCGGAAGACCCGCGGGAGCGGCCGGGGCGAGAAGTCCGGCGGCACCTGAACGGGCCGCCTGAACGGGGTCGGCCGAGGCCGTGGCGCGCTTGAACGGGGTCGGCCGAGGCCGTGGCGCGCTTGAACGGGGTCGGCCGAGGCCGTGGCGCGCTTGAACGGGGTCGGCCGAGGCCGTGGCGCGCCTGAACGGGGTCGGCCGAGGCCGTGGCGCGCCTGAACGGGGTCGGCCGGGACCGTGGCGCGCCTGAACGGGACCGGGCCCGCGCCCTGCCCCGGGCCGCGTCGGCCGCCTCGACGGGGTGTGTCGCGCCGACCGCCTCAGCCCTCCACCACGCCGGCCGCCTCAGCACTCCGCCGCGGCGGCTGCCCGGTGCCCCGCCCACGCCTCCTCGCGCAGCCCCGGCCGGAGCAGGACGTCCGCGGCGGTGCACGCCAGGGCCTGCGCCGCGGCGAGCAGCACCTCACGGGCCCGCCCGGAGGCGGCGGCCGCCGCGAACTCGGGGGTGTGGTCGGAGCCGTCCTCGTCCATGATCGCGACGAACGGGTGGATGGCGGGCACCCGCGTGCTGACGTTGCCGATGTCCGACGAGCCCAGGTACACCCCGGGTGCGGGCGGCGTCAGCGTGATCCCGGAGTGCGCCAGGTGCCCGGCGAACCGGCCGGACAGGACACCGCTGTCCCGGAAGTGGTCGTAGCGGACCGTCGCCCGCTCCACCTCGGCGCGGGTGCCCGTGGCCCGGGCGACGCCCTCCGCGGCCTCGCGCAGCCGCCCGGTCAGCTCGTCCAGGGCCCGCGTGGTGGCCGCGCGCAGCCCGAACCGCCCCTCCGCGTACTCCGGGACGATGTTGGTCGCCGTGCCGCCGTGCGTGACGATGCCCTGTATGTGCGAGGCCGCGGGCAGGCGCCGCCCCAGCACGGCGAGCACGTTGAACAGCTCGATCAGCGCCGCCAGCGCGTCGACGCCCTCCGTCGGGTTGCCCGTGGGGTGGGCGGCGCGTCCGTGGAACGCCACCTTGTACTGCACCTGCGCGGTCAGCGGCGCCCACTGCCAGCCGTACACCCCCGGGTGGAACATCAGCGCCGCGTCCACGCCGTCGAACACCCCGGCGTCCGCCTCGACGGCCTTCCCGCCGCCGCCCTCCTCGGCGGGCGTGCCCACGGCCGTCACGCACCCGGCGGTGCCCTCCAGCACGGCGTGCAGCGCGAGCGCCGCGCCCAGTCCCGCCGCCGCGATGAGGTTGTGGCCGCAGGCGTGGCCGAGGCCGGGCAGGGCGTCGTACTCCAGCAGCAGCGCGACGGCGGGACGCCCCTGGCCCGAGCGCGCGGCGAACGCGGTCGGCAGACCCGCGACGCCGCGGTCGACCACGAAACCGGCGCGTTCCAGCTCGCCGGTGAGCAGGGCCGCCGCCCGGTGCTCGGCGAAGGCGTACTCGGGGTCGGCGTGCAGGCGCAGGGCGACGTCCCACAGCGGGCCGGCCCGGTCGGTCACGGCCTGGCGGAGGTCCCGGTGGACCTCGTCGAGCGTGCGGGCCACGCGGCCTCCTCGATGTCGGGGATTCGGGGGTTCGGGGATCCGGGGCGTCGGGTGCGCCGGATCCGTGCCGTCGTACCGGCCACGGGTTCCACCGCCCGGCCGGTGCGACACCCCCCGGGTTTCGACGGTCGCGCAGCGTCAACACGGACGGTGTCCCCGGAAGAGACCACCGGCGGCCGGGACGGCCCTGCCCGGGGACGGGCCGGAGGGCGCCGGGATACGAGGCGGGAGGAACGATGGATCACTCGCGGGTACCCGTGCTGGAGGCACTGCAGGAGTTCCGGCGCCGGGGGGACGTGGCCTACGGCCCGCCCGGCCACAAGCAGGGACGCGGGGTCGATCCGCGGGTGGCGGACATCGTCGGGCTCGACGTGTTCCGGTCCGACGTGCTGTCCCTCAACGGACTGGACGACCGCCGCCAGTCGCAGGGCGTGCTGAGCCAGGCCCAGGACCTGATGGCGGACGCGGTCGGCGCGGACCGGGCGTTCTTCTCCACCTGCGGCAGCTCTCTGTCGGTCAAGACCGCCATGCTGGCCGTGGCCGGGCCCGGCGAGAAGCTGCTGCTGTCCCGCAACGCCCACAAGTCCGTCATCGCGGCCGTCGTCGTCAACGGCGTCGAGCCGATCTGGGTCCACCCGAAGTTCGACGGCGAGCGGCACCTGGCCCATCCGCCGGAGCCCGACGACGTACGCCGCCGCCTTCAGGAGCACCCGGACGCCAAGGGCATGCTGCTGATCACGCCCACCGACTGGGGCACCTGCGCGGACATCGCGGGGGCGGCCCGGGTCTGCCACGAGTTCGACGTGCCCCTCATCGTGGACGAGGCGTGGGGCGCCCACCTGCCCTTCCACCCCGGCCTGCCCGCCTGGGGCATGGACGCCGGGGCCGACCTGGTGGTGACCAGCGTCCACAAGATGGGCGGCGCGATCGAGCAGAGCTCCGTCTTCCACCTCCAGTACGACCGGGTGTCGCCGGAGGCGCTCAAACAGCGCGAGGACCTGCTGGGCACCACGAGCGCCTCGTCCCTGGTGTACGCCACGCTCGACGGCTGGCGCCGGCAGATGGTGGAGCACGGCCACGAGCTCCTCGACGGCGCGCTGCGCCGCGCGGAGCGGATCCGGGCGACGGCGGCGGACATCCCGGGGCTCGCCCCCATGGGCCAGGAGGTCGTCGACGCCGGTCTCGCCGCCGCCTTCGACCCGCTGAAGATCGTGATCGACGTACGGGGGCTCGGGATCAGCGGCATGCAGGCGGCCGAGTGGCTGCGGGCGAACCGGCACGTGGACGTCGGCGGCTCCGACACCTGCCGCATCAGCGCCTCGATCACCCACGCCGACGACGACGAGACGGAGAAGATCCTCGTGGACGCCCTGCGCGCGCTCGCGGACGAGGCCGGCTCCCTCGAACGGCGCCCGCCCGTACGGCTGCCGCAGCCGTCGGCGCTGGAGCTGGAACAGGCCATGCTGCCGCGCGAGGCGTTCTTCGCACCGGCCGAGCACGTGCCCGCCGAGCGCGCCGCCGGCCGGATCGCCGCCGAGATGATCAGCCCCTACCCGCCCGGCGTGCCGGTGGTGGCCCCCGGAGAGGTGATCACCGACGAGGTCCTCGACTACCTGCGCAGCGGTGTCGAGCACGGTGTCCTCATCCCCGACGCCGCCGACCCCTCGGTGCGGACGCTGCGCGTGGTGGCGCGCACCTGACGCCCCCGCCCCTCAGTACCCGTCAGGCCCCGCCCTCCGGGCGGGGCCTGACGTATGTCCGGAACTCAACCATCGCATCACGCAGAAACTGTCTCCGTCGTTGAAAAAGTTATTTCTGTACTTTTTTGGGAAGTTAGACATGTTTTGTGATGTGACGGACACTTGGAGGACGAAGGCAATTGGCGAACATGAGGGAGATGGTCATATGCCTTCCACCGACAAGCTGACCGAGGAAGTCATCGGCATCCAGGGCATCGACCTGGAAGCGGAGCTCGACCCGGCGGAGCCCGAGGGCATCTACCGCGACAGCCGGCAGAACGCCGCGCTGGCCTTGTTCGGCGGCGCGTTCAAGCTGCTGCTGTCGCCGCCCACCCCGCGTCCGAAGAAGGGCTGACCGGATCGGCAGGAGCAACCGAATGGAACAGTCAGGCACTTCGTCCCTCTTGCAGGGCGCGGTGCAGGAACTGGCTACCGGCGTGGCCTCCGCCCTTCGGGGCGGGGGCCACCGCCGGATGACCGGTGACGCACTGGTGGCAGGGACCGAGGAGGGCATCGCGGTCGCGGCCGTGCGGGTACTGGGAGCCGACCTGCTGCTGCCGCACCTCCTCTTCCGCACCCCGCCCGCCCCCGAGGACCTCGCCGCGTTCCGCGAGGCCGTCGGGTCCTACCCGCCCCGGGCCGGCGTCGCCCCCACCGTCCAGTGGAGCCACTGGGCCATGCGGCGCACACTGCGGCGGCTCACCGTTTCCCCCGGCGGCCCGGACGCCGACGCCCGGGACGCGGAACCCGACGCCGTCTGGCTCGACGACGCCACCTGGCAGACCCTGACGCACCAGCTGTCGGTGCTGGCCCCCCTCGCCGTGCCCGGCGAGGACTGCGCCGTGGCCCGCGCGGCCCGGCGCCGGCCGGTCGACGTCGCCCGGGGTTTCGTCCGGGCGGTACGCCGCAGGGACTGGAGGCAGGCGGCCGGCGCGGGCCGCTGGCTGTCCCTGCTCGACGGGGTGCCCGACACGCTGGGCCTGGAGGCCGGGCTGGACTTCGTGGAGCTGATGGGCGGCGGCGATCCGCGGGTCGTACTCCAAGTGCGGGCGGCCCGGTTGATGCGGGTCGAAGCGCTCGTGGGCCGGCCGTGAACACCGGGGAGATCCGCGAGGTGGCGGAAGGGGCGCTCGCCTGGGTGTCCGCGCACCGTGACGGCTTCGCGCTGGGTGACGACGCGCTCGCCGCCGACGGAGAGGTGGACCGCACCTGGAAGCCGCTGGGCGAGCTCGCCCAGGTGTGTGCCACGGTGACGCGGCGCACCCCCTCGGCGGACCCGCTCCACACCCGCGCGTCCGACCTGCTGGCGTTCGCCTGGCGGCAGACCGGGCGGGGCGAGCTGTTCCTCCGGATGCAGCACGAGGAGCCCTTCGCGACCTATCCCCTGGAGGTGTACGCGGCCTTCGCCGCGGCGGGCCTGCGCCACCCCGGCTACGAGGCGTCCGCCGCCAAGGTGGCCCGCACCCGCAGCTGGCGGCTCACCGAGCAGGACCCCACCCGCCGGCTGGGCGTGCTCGCCGCCGAGCGGCGCAGTCACCTCGACGGGCATCCGCCCGCCGGGCGGACCGAGCACGCCCTGCGCAGGACATGGCTGGGCGGACTGCCCGAACCGTGGACCTTCGAAGTCCCCTCCGGATACGCGCTCACCCACGTGGTCTTCCACCTCACCGACTGGGGCCGCGCCGACCGGGGCGTACCACCGGACCTCGCGGCCTACCTGTCGCAGTGGCTGCCCCCCTGGCTCGACACCTGCGGGGAGGCCCGGATGTGGGACCTGACCTGCGAGCTGCTCGCCGTGGCGGCGAGCGTGCCGGGTCCGGACGCGGCGGCCGGGTCCCGGGACGTACAGGAGGCGTGGCGCCGGATCGCGGCGGCCCAGGACGGCACGGGCGGGCTTCCCGAGGTGGGCGGAGCCGGGGCAGGCCGGGCCGGCGCGTCCGGTGGCGGCGACACCACGGCGGATTCCGGCGAGGACTTCACCTTCACCTACCACTCCACCCTGATGGCCGCCTTCGCCGCGACCCTGACCATCGGGCACCCCGGCACGGCCCGGACGGGCGGTGCCCGGCCGGACGCCCTCGACGGCCGCGCCCGGCGCCCGGCGCCGGCACGGTACCCGCACGGCGGACAAGGAGCGCTCGGATGACCGACACGCGTCTGATGCACACCGTCGGGGTCCGCGCCATGGAATGGCTGTGGGCCCACCGCGACGGTTTCCGGCTGGAACCCGACGTGGACCCCGAAATAGGGTTCCTGGAGCGTTTCAAACCGGTCGGTGAACTGGCCCTGATCTGCAAGGTGCTGCTCCGCGAGGGAGTGGCCGGAGCACGCCAGGCCCAGCTGGCCCGGCAACTGGTCGACCACATCTGGCGGGAGACGCTGGACGGCGGCCGCATGCTGGTGCGCGGGCAGCGGACGGAACCCCTCTCGCCCATCCCGGCCGAGGTGTACCTGCCCTACAAGGAGCTCGGCTACAGCCAGCCCGAGGTGGAGCGGGCCACCGTCCTCAACCACCGCCTCGACAGCTGGCTCTTCTTCGACGCGACGCCGACCCGGCGGCTCGGGCTCTCCGCGTTCCAGCGCCGCTTCGGCCTGCGCCCCGTGCAGCCGCCCGAGGCCGAGGCGCTGGCCCTGACCTGGCTGGAGCACACGCCCGAGCCGTGGACGGTGGAGGGCCGCATCGGGTACGACATCACCCACACGGTCTTCCACCTCACCGACTGGGGGGAGAACCCGGACGGGCTGCCGCCCCGCCTCGCCGACTACCTCGCCACCTGGCTGCCGGCCTGGCTCGACGACTGGCTGGACCTGGAGCGGTGGGACCTGCTCGGCGAACTCCTCGTCGTCGACGCCTGCCTGCCCCGCCCCACCTTCGACGAGCGGGCCTGGGAGGGCTTCGCCGCCGCCCAGCAGCCCGACGGTGCCATGCCTGCCCTGCGGACCATGCCCGACGGCGACCCCGACGAGGTGTTCGACGTCGTCTACCACCCGACGCTGGTCGCCGCCTTCGCCTCGGCGCTGGCCACCTCCCGCGCCTTCAGCGAACTGACACGGGCTGCCTCATGACGGTGCCCGCCGCACCCTGGCCGGGCGACCCGCCCGACGACGGCGGCGTCGGCACCGCTCCGGCGCCGGACGCGGACGAGGAGGCACACCTGCGAGAGCGGCTCGCCGCCGTCGCCGACGCCGCCGACGCCCCCGACGTCGTCCTCGCCCTCTCCCGGCACGGCCGCCGCGTCGTCCACAGCGGCGGCACCGCACCACCCCCCGAGGTCCCCAGGCCGGACCTGCGCTACGAGATCGGATCAAGCAGCAAGACGTTCACCGGGCTGCTGCTGGCCCAGCTGATCCGGCGCGGCGTGCTCACCGGGGGCGAGCCGGCCGCCGCCTGCCTGGACCCCGGCCGGCCCACCGGCCCGGACCCGGTCACGCTCGCCCACCTCGTCACCCACACCGCCGGACTGCCCGCCCTCCCGCGCGACTTCCTCCCCCGGACCCTGCCCGCCTGGCGCACCAACCCCTACGCCCGCTACCCGGCCGCCCGCGTGACCGACGCCTTCCTGCGCCACCGCCCCCGCCACCGCCCCGGCACGCGCTGGGGCTACTCCAACTTCGGCGTCGCCGTGCTCGGCCACGCCGTCGCGGCGGTCACCGGCACCCCCTGGGAGGACCTGCTCACCGCGCACGTCCTGCGCCCGCTCGGCCTCGGCGGCACGGCCCTCGCCGCCGAGGACCCCAAAACCGACGCGACCGGGCACCGCAAGGACGGCCGCACGGCCGTCCCGCCCTTCGACGCGGGCGGCTTCCAGGCGGCGGGAGCCGTCCGGGCCACCCCGCTGGACCTGCTCGGCTTCCTCGAAGCACACCTGCGCCCGTCCGGCTCACCCCTGGCCGGTGCCCTGCGGGCGGTGCGCACCCCCGTGATCCGGCGCGGGACCGGGCACCGGCACGTGCACACGGTGGCGTGGTTCCGGCACCCCACCGACGGCGGGCCGATGTACTTCCACTCCGGTGCCACCCTGGGACAGCAGGCGTTCCTGGGCTTCCGGCCCGACACCGGCACGGCCCTGGCCGCGGTGTGCACCCGCCGGGTCCGCGGCGGCGCCCGCGACCCGTTCCTGTCCGGCGCCTACGCGCTGCTCGCCGAGGGGTGACCGAGGGGAGCCGGCCGGGCCCGCGGTGGTATGGGAGCACCGCCCCGCACCACCGCGGGACACCTACAGCCGCTGCCACAGGGCGGGCGTGCCGTCGGGCGCCCAGGCGCCCTGCGCCTGGTGGTCCTGCAGGCACTGGTAGCGGGCGCCGCCGTGCGTCACGGTGGTCCCGGCCTCGTAGACCCGGCCCGCCGCCCACGCGTCGGCCGCCGCGCCGCTGTGCGGAGCGGACGGCGCGGCCTGGGCGGACGCGGTCTTCAGGGTGAGGCCGAAGTCGCCGAGCAGCGGATTGACGGGCTGGTAGTACGTGGTGCCGCCGCTCGTGCAGTCACCGGAGCCGCCGGAGGTGACGCCCTGCGCCTGGACGCCGGTGACGAACGGGCCGCCGGAGTCGCCGGGTTCGGCGCACACCGTCGTCTCGGTCAGCCCGTCGACGGTGCCCTGCGCGTAGCTGACGCTCGTGTCGTGCTGCTCGATGGTGCCGCAGCGCCAGCCGGTGGTGGAGCCCGAGCGGCACACCGACGCCCCGACGAGCGCCTGGACCGAGCCGGCGACCTGCACCTTCCGGCCCCCTGCCGCCTTGACGTCCGGCGTGGCGGTCCAGGCGCTGTTGACGCCGACCCAGGCCATGTCCTTGCCGGGGAAGACGGAGCCCTGGAACGTGCCCTGGGCCACCTGGTTGTAGCCGGTCGTCCTCGCGCCGGGCCTGCCGCAGTGGCCGGCCGTGGCGAAGCCCTGCTGCTGGCCCTTGGTGACGGAGAAGCCGACGGAGCAGCGGGCCTTGTCGTCGATGTAGTACGGGTCGCCGCCGACGACGTCGTCCAGCACCCGCGGCCGGTTCGCCGACACCCGGACGCCCACGTCCCCGTCCTTCAGGCCGGCCTCCCGCACGAACGCCGCCGCGGCCGGCTCGCTCACGGCCTGGACGACGACCCGGTTCGTCCGCACGTCGATGTACCAGACCGGGGTGTCGGGGGTCTGGACGCGCCGGGCGGTGGAGTCCAGCCGCGCCTTGACGGCCCGCAGCCTGCTCAGCCCCCGGCCGACGACCGCCGCCTTCGCGCCCTGCGCCTCGATGGCGGGCACGTCCGCGGCGTCGGTGGTGGCGACGGTGAGCTCGGCGGAGGTCGCGCCGCTCACCCAGGCACCGGCGAAGTGCTCGCCCAGCGTGTTGCGCAGCAGGCCCGCGCGGGTGCCCGCCTCCGCCTCGTTGACCAGCCGGGCGGCGGCCTGCTGCGGCGTCAGCTTCAGGTCGCGCTGCAGCGCGCGCAGCAGCTGTGCGGGGGGCCGGTCGGCGCCGAGCGTCCGGGCGGCGCCGGGCAGGGGGCCCGGCGCGGGCGGCGGCGCGGCGGACGCGGCGGCGGGGGCGGCGGTCAGGACGAGGGCGCCGAGGGCGGTCAGGGCGGCGGCGCGGCGCCGGCCCGTGGCATGTCTGCCGACCATGCGAAGCAACTCCTTCTCCATGAGGGTGAGACTGCGGCGAGGTCCTAGGGGCCTTGCCGCAATGGCCCGGACCGATGCCCGCGACGGCCGTCTTTCGCGCTTTGGGGGACGCCGGGGGGTGCCATGTGCAGTACGCCGGTCACGCGGGCACACGGCGGTGCCGCACGGGCCGCCGGCCTGGCTCACGCGGGCATACGACGGTGCCGCACGAACCGCCGGCCCGGCTCATGCGGGCTTCAGACCGGGGGAACCCGCCTCGGTGACGAAGGACGCGGCCGTGGTGACGGGGGCACCGGGCGTGGTGACGGCGGACACCGTCCGGAAGTCGATCCGGGCCGCCTCCTGGTCGAACGCGACCCGCACGTAGCCGCGCTTGCCGTTGTAGAACTTCAGGTGCGGGTTGGCCTTCATGTACGTGTCCCAGTTGGCGGGTTTCTCCACGCCGTCCTTGCCGCTGGCCACGGAGGTGGAGGTGATCTCCGTGCCGAGGGTCTTCGACTGCGGGTCGTCGAAGTCCTCCTTGATGTCGAAGGCGTAGGCCACGTGCACGTCGCCGGTGAGGACCATCCAGTTGTCGACGCCGGCCGCCTTCGCCCCGGCGACGATCCGGTCGCGTGAGGCCCGGTAGCCGTCCCAGGCGTCCATGGACATGCTGGCGTCGGCGGTCACGTCGAACTTGCGCTGCGAGAAGCACACCTGCTGCGGCATCACGTTCCACAGCGCGTTCGAAGCCCGCCAGCCGTCGATCAGCCAGCGCTCCTGCGCGTCCCCGGTCATGGTGCGCGCGGGGTCGTCCGATTCAGGCCCCGGCGGATGCGGCCGGTCGGCGTAGGCCTGGTCGGAGCGGTACTGGCGGGTGTCGAGGATGTCGAACTGGGCGAGCGTGCCCCAGTGGAGGCGGCGGTACAGCTGCGCGTCGGGCCCCTGGGGCAGCTGTGCGGCGCGCAGTGGCTGGTTCTCCCAGTACGCGCGGTAGGCGGCGGCCCGGCGCACCAGGAACTCCTGCGGCGGGACCCCGTTCTCGGGGATGCTGCCGGCGTAGTTGTTCTCGGTCTCGTGGTCGTCCCAGGCGACGACGAACGGGTGCGCGGCGTGGGCGGCCTTCAGGTCGGGGTCGCTCTTGTAGAGGGAGTAGCGCAGCCGGTAGTCCGCGAGGGTCATCGTCTCGCGGTTGAACACGTCCGGGAGCGTGCGGTCGGTGTACCGGCGCTCGCCGCCGACGGAGTTCACGGCGTACTCGTACAGGTAGTCGCCGAGGTGGAAGACGACGTCGACGTCGTCCTCGGCGAGGTGCCGCAGGGGCGTGTAGTAGCCGTCCTGGTAGGCCTGGCAGGCGACGGCGGCCAGACGGAGCGTGGACGTGCCGTCACCGGCCTCCGGCGCGGTGAGGGTGCGGCCCGCCGGGCTGATCCAGGACCCGGTGCGGAAGCGGTAGTAGTACGAGGTGCCCGGCTCCAGTCCCCTGACGTCGACGTGCACGCTGTGGGCGTACTCCGGATGGGCCTCGGCGGTGCCCCGCTGGGCGACGAGGGCGAAGTACTCGTCCTCGGCCACCTCCCACTCCACGGTGACGCGCTGCTCGCCCAGCCCGCCGTCCGCCTCGAACGGCTCGGGGGCCAGCCGCGTCCACAGCACCACGGAGTCGGGCAGGGGGTCGCCCGAGGCGACACCGAGGGTGAACGGGTCCTTGTTGATCCGGGCCGCTTCGAGCCGGGGGGCGGCGACGGCGCCCCGGGCCGGCAGGTTGGTGGTGAAGGCGAGCGCGGCGGTCGCCGCGGTGACGGTGAGGAAGCGCCGGCGTCCGAGGTGCCGGGCGGCCGCGCGCAGGACGGCGTCGTGCGGGGAGAAGGCGTGCTCGGCCAGTGCTCTGTGACGGCCCGTGGGCGCCATCTGGTGTCCTCTCGTACGGGGCAGGACGCGGATCATGCATGCTAAGCAGACAAAATGCCTAAATCCGTCATGGCGTGCGGGATGATCACACAAGAGGCGGTACGGGCGAGGGAACCCGCCGGGGTTCGTCCCCGGCCGCGTGTGGGTGCCGTCCCCGGAGGGCACCCGGGCCGCGGGGGCGAAGGGGCAGGCGAAGACGGGGAAGAGAGGGCGGTCGCGGAACCGATGGCCAGGACACGGCGCTACGAGGTGGCGGCCTCCCGTCGCTGGTGGGACGAGGAGGACGGGCGCTGGCTGCCCGCCGGGGAGGTGCACGCCTGGGAGCAGGGCATGAACCAGACCGTGTGCGGCCTGGCGTTGCACCGCTCGCAGCTGTCCCGCTTCCCCGCCGTCCCCTGGACCGAGATCCTGCCCGAGACGGGCGGCGCCGCCGACGCCGTCCAGCGGGTCTGCCCGCGCTGCGCCGCCGCCGCGGGCCGCCGCGACCCGGGCGCCCGCCGGTCCTGGCGGCGCACCAACCCCCGGCCCTGAGGCGCGGGACCGGCGGACGGGCCCTCCGTGAGCACATGACGGCACCGCCGGACGTCCTGGTGGCCGGCGCCGGCCCACCGGTCTCGCGCTCGCCGTCCCATCCCGCCCGCGCGCCGGCCCGCCCCGACGGGCACCTCGGGCATGCCGCCCGCGGCACCGGCGCGGGCGGGCGTGCGCGTACGCGGCCCGTCGGCCGCCTACCGGCCGGCCGGGTCCCCCGGAAGCGGGCCGCGGCTGACACGGATCTTGGACTGGCCGTGCGGGCGGGTCTCCCAGTCCTCCATGAACCGCGCGTGCAGCCCGTGCTTGCGGGCCAGCGCGAGGAGGGTGTCGGTGCGGTAGTAGAAGTCCTCGCGCAGCACCTGGTGCTCGGTCCCCTCGGTGCGGTCGAAGGTGAAGTCGAAGAACCCGGTGCCGGTCAGGACGCGGCCGACGTGGGCGAGGCACTCTTCGATGACGTGCAGCGGCGAGTGGGAGAAGACGCTGTGGGCGTGCACGACGTCGAAGTGGCCGTCGGGCAGGAAGTCCAGCGTCAGGTCGCCGGTGATGGTCAGGTGCGGCAGCTTGTCCTGGAGCCCGCGCTCGGTGAGGGTCTTCTTGGCGGCCACCAGGATGTCCGGCGAGATGTCGATGCCGTAGTAGTTCCCGGCGTCGAGGTGGTCGATGAAGCGCCAGCCGCCACGCAGGTTGCCGCAGCCTATGTCGAGCATCCGGTGCTCGGGGCGCAGCCCGTGCTCGATCAGGTAGTCGAACTGCATCCGCCCGAGCGCCAGCCAGCGGTCGTGGGTCCGGCTGCCGACGGCGGCCTCGGGGTTGCGGCGGGTGTCGGAGGCCATCACGGCCCGGTAGTAGCCGATGTGGTCGGGGTGCTTGAGGCGGAGCCAGGCGTCGCGGCCGGCGCGGCGGAGGTAGGGGCCGACCCGGTCGGGGTGGCGCAGCGCGTACCCGACCTTGTGGGTGAGCGCGGCGCGGTTGCTGCGCAGCTTCTTCGGGGACTTTGCGTCCTGGGGCATGACGGAACGACCTCCGTGCGAGGGACGGGAAACAAAGGGACGGGAAACGACGGGAAACAAGGGGGAGCGCGCCGGGGCGCGGGTCAGACGCGGCGGCGCAGCAGCAGCACCGTGACGGCGGTGAGCGCGAGGGCGAGACCGCCGAGGACGGCGGTGTCGGTCCACTGGAAGGCCCAGTAGTCGCCGGCCGGGCTGGCCTCGTAGAACCGGGCGACGTAGCCGTGGTGCGTCATGCACTCCCGCAGCTCCGCGCCGGAGGGGAAGGGGCAGTTCAGGACGTCGTCGCGGCGGCCGGAGGCGGTGATCAGGCCGTAGCGGCCGGTGGACCACTTGTCGCCCATGGGCGGCTTGGGCTGCCAGCCGGAGCTGACGTAGCGGTGCGGCGGCACCAGCAGGCGGGAGCGGTGCAGCCACTGCACCAGGGCGGTCGCCGCCGCCGTCACCAGGATCGTCCAGGCCATCGCCGACAGCACCCGGCGCACCAGCAGGCCGGCGAGGGTGCCGGCGGCCAGGCCGAACAGCGCGGCGGCGACCGTGCCGGGGCCGGAGCCGGTGAGGGCGGTGGCCTCGTACCAGAAGAGGCCGTAGCTGCGGTTGGCGGCCGGCTCCCACCACCAGTGGAACAGCAGCGCGAGGCCGCCGGAGACCGTCACCGTGCCCGCCGCGGCCAGCGCGAACCGGGTGGTGAACCACTCCGTCCGGCTCACCCCCTGGGACAGGACCATCCGGTGCGTGCCCAGTTCCCGGTCGCGGCCCAGCAGCGGGGCGCCCCAGAACATGCCGATGAGGACGGGCAGGACGATGTTGAAGCCGCCGAGCAGCTTCAGCGGCTCGACGTCCAGGAACAGGGGGGCGGGGCTGTCGGGGCGGGTGCAGTACAGCGGGCCCGGGGCGCAGTGGTCGAACAGCCCGCTGCGCAGGTCGTCGAGGATGCCCGAGCGGTAGGAGGCGGCGAGCACGGCGGCGACCGCCAGGACGGCGGCGCCGCAGGCGAACAGCGCCCGCTGCTGGCGCCAGGCCAGCCACAACGAGCCCTTCACGCCGCCTCCCCGGGGTGCTCGGGGTGCTCGGCGTGCTCGGCGCCGCCGGACCGGAGGTGACCGAGCAGGATCTCCTCCAGGCTGGGCCGTTCGACGTGCCAGTCGCCGCCGAGCGGGCCGCGCGGCCGGACCAGCGCGGTCAGCTGCCGGCCGTGCGTCCGGCGGTGCACCACGGTGTGCCCGCGCAGCGCGGACGCCTGGTCGGCGCGCCCCGTCACCAGGACGTGCTCCTCGCGGAGCACGTCGGCGTCCTCGTTCAGCGCGACGCGGCCGTCGCGCAGCAGCAGCACCCGGTCGCAGGTCTGCTCCAGCTCCGGCAGGACGTGCGAGGACAGCACGATGCTCACCTCGCGGTCGGCCGCCTCGGCCATCAGCGCCGCCATGATCTCGCCCCGCACCACGGGGTCGACGTCGGCGAGCGGTTCGTCCAGCAGCAGCAGGTCGGGCCGCTTGCCGAGGGCGAGGGCGAGCGCGACGCGGGTGCGCTGCCCCGGGGACAGCTCGCCCACGCGGGCGGCCGGGGCGATGCCGCCCTCGCGCACGACGCGCTCGGCGGCCTCCTGGTCCCACACGGAGTTCAGCCTGCCGCCCATGCGCAGGGTGTCCGCCACGGAGAAGCGGGGATAGAGCGGCTTGTCCTGGGTGAGCAGGGAGACGCGGGCGCGGGCCGTGGCCGTGCCCGGCACGGTGTCCAGGACCCGGATCTCCCCGTGTGTGGGGCGCAGCAGCCCGCCGGCCAGGTGCAGCAGTGTGCTCTTGCCCGCGCCGTTGCGTCCGACGAGGGCGATGATGCGGCCCCTCGGCACCGTGACGTCGCAGTCCCGCAGGGCCCAGCCTCCGCGCGCCCGGTACCGGTGGGCGAGTCCCGTGGCGCGCAGCGCTGCGGACTCCTCAGGCCCGGTCATGCGTCCTCCTGTCTCCGTCCCCGGTCACCGGGGTCGTGCTCGTGTTGCTCGTGGTGCTGGTGTTTCTGGTGTCGCTCATGTCGCCGGCCCTGCTCCCGCTGTTCGTGTGCGTCGAGGGCGGCGGTGACCAGGGCCAGGACGTCGTCCCGTTCGAGCCCGGCCTGGCGGGCCCGCGCGATCCACTCGGCCAGGTCCGTGCGCAGGGAGTCGTCCTCCGCGCCGGGCCGCGCCAGCGACCGCGTCACGAAGGTGCCCAGGCCGCGCCGCGACTGGACCAGGCCGGCCTGCTCCAGGTCGCGGTAGGCCCGGAACACGGTGTTGGGGTTGATGGCGGTGGCCGCCACGACCTCGCGGGCCGTCGGTAGCTTGTCCCCGACCCGCAGAACGCCCATCCGCAGGGCCTGTTCGGTCTGCCGCACGATCTGCACGTAGGCCGGGATGCCGCTCTGCCGGTCGATCCGGTACTCGACCACGTCACCTTCCATGCTTTCATTAATTGATTAGTACAAGCATGAAGAGGGGAGGCGCGGATGTCAACCAGCGCCGGGCCGAGGGAACACCGGGGGAGCGGGACCGGCCCCCGCGCGGGGCGAACGATCCGGCGGAGCGGGCGTACGGCGGCGCGGCGCGACGCGTCCGGGATGCGGCCCCCGCCCTCCCGGACGGAGCGGCCCCTGCCGCCCCGTGGGGAAAGGGACCGGGGCGGCGCTCCGCTCCCGCCCGGAGGGGAGGAGGGGACCGCGGGCGTGTCCGCCCGCCGGACGACGGCCTGGGCCGTCACCGCCGCCGCCCTGACCCTCGCGGCCGTCGCCCAGCACCTGCTGCTCGTCCTCGGCCTGGGCGGTGTGCTGCCCGGCTGGCAGCCGTGGCCCTTCCTGCTGGGCGCGGCCCCCGCCTGGTGGCTGGCCCGCCCCCACCGCCGTACCGGGCTTCCCCGCCTCTGCCGAACGGCCGTGCGCGGGCTGCGCCGGGTGCCCGGAGGGGCGTACTGCGCCGCCGTCCTGCTGCTGGCGGCGGCCGTCTGGGCCGTCCTCCAGGACCACGAGCCGTACCTGGGGCACGAGGAGGCGGTGTACGCGAACAAGGCCCGCGCCTGGGCCGACGGCACGCCCGACGCGGGCTGGGGCCCCTACCGCCCCATCGGCCTGCCCGCGCTGGGCCGCCTGGCGCTGGCCGTCCACGACGGCGTGGGGGCGCTGCGCGCCGTGGCGCTGCTGCTGACGCTGTTCACCCTCACCGTGACCTACCTCGTCGCCGCCCGCTGGACGACGCCGCGCCGGGCCGCGCTGGTGACGCTGCTGGTCCTCGGCGGCCTCGGATTCCTGCGCCGCGTACCGGAGTTCCTCAACGACATCGGCACCACCGGCCTGCTCCTGGCGGTCGTGTTCCTCCTCGTCCGCGCCCAGGAACGGCCCGGCTCCCGGGCGCTGCCCGCCGCGGCCCTCGTCGCCCTCGCCGCGTTCCACCTGCGCTACGGAAGCCTCGGCAACCTGCTGGCGATCGCCCTCGCCGCCCTGGTCGCCTACGGCCCCCGCGCCTGGCTGGCCCAGGGGCGCCGGCTCGCCGTCGCGGCCGGGGTGTTCGCCATCGGCCTCGTCCCGCACCTCGTCCACGCCACCCAGGTCACCGGCTCGCCCCTCGGCCTGATCTTCTGGGCGACCTCCCAGGCCAACCGCGCCTACGTCGGCGACGGCCTCGTCTACTACGCCGCGATCTTCCCCTACCGCCTGGCCGGGGACCTGGGCGCCGTGGTCATGACGGCCGGGCTGCTGTCGGCCGCCTCCGCCGCACGGCGCCGCATACGTGCCCGGCGGGCCGGGCGGGCCGAGACGGACCCGCGCCTGGCGCGGCGGGTGTTCCTCGGCGCGACGGCCGTCCTCGTCTTCGTCGTCCTCGGCGTGGTGACGGACGGCGAGCCCCGCTTCGTCTATCTGCCGGTCGTCCTCCTCACCATCCTCGGCGTCGAGGCGATACCGCGGTACGCCGGGCGCCACAGCGCGCCCGTCCTCGCCGTGACCGGGGCGCTCGCCGCCCTGACCGTTGCGGGCACCGCCCAGGTGGTGGCCCACGGCGCGATGCCCGGCCCCACCGCCCTCGCCCGCTCCACCGTGCCCGTCGCCGAGCGGCTCTCCGCCACCGGCCCCTGTCTCCTCGTCACCGGCTACGAACCGGAGGCGGGCTGGTACTCCGGCTGCGACGCCGTCACCTACGCCCGGTACCGGACCATGACGCCACGGCCGGGCACCACGGTGCGCCTGGTCCTCTTCGAGCACGGCCGGCTCCAGCCGTCCGGAGCGGAGCTGCGCCGGCTGACCGGCGGCCGGCACGTCCGTACGCGCACGATCCCCACCCACGGCTCCCTGGGCACCGCCACCGTGCTCACCCTGCCGCCGGCGCGCGGCCCCTACCGGGGCTGAGAGCCCCGGACGGAAGGGGCGCCCGGCACGCACGCTCGCCGCGTCGCCGAAACGCCCACGTGGCTCCGCCACGAGGGCGCTTCGGCGCCTTGCGCTCGCACGCACCGGGCGCCGCGAGCCGATCGGACTCCCCTTCTGCCCGGGGCTCCGAGAGCCCCGTGATGGGATGGGTGGCTCCACGCGGCGGCCCGGACACCGCCCCGGCGCCCCCGTACGCCCGACACCCCTGACGGAGGACACGCGTGACACACTCCACCCCGCCGGTCACCCTCGACGACGTCCGCGACGCCGCCGCCCGCCTGAAGGGCGTCGCCCACCGCACCCCCGTCCTGCGCTCCCGGACCCTGGACGCGCTCGCCGGCGCCGAGACCCTCCTCAAGTGCGAGAACTTCCAGCGCGTCGGCGCCTTCAAGTTCCGCGGCGCCTACCACGCGGTCTCCCGCCTCACGCCCGCACAGCTCGCCCGGGGCGTCGCCGCCTACTCCTCCGGCAACCACGCCCAGGCCGTCGCGCTCGCCGCCCGCGAACTCGGCACCACCGCGGTGATCGTCATGCCCGAGGACGCCCCGCCGTCCAAGCGGGACGCCACCGCCGCCTACGGCGCCGAGATCGTCACCTACGACCGCTACACCGGCGACCGCGTGGCCCTCGCAGAAGCCCTGGCCGCCGAGCGCGGCCTGGCCCTGATCCCGCCCTACGAGCACCCGCACGTCATCGCCGGGCAGGGCACCGCCGCGCTCGAACTCGTCGAGGAGACGGGGGAGGTGGACGCGCTGATCGCGCCCGTCGGCGGTGGCGGGCTGATCGCCGGAAGCGCCACCGCGGTCAAGGGACTGCACCCGGCGACCCGGGTGATCGGCGTCGAGCCCGAGGCCGGCGACGACACCAAGCGGTCCCTGGAGGCGGGCCGGCGCGTCGCCATCGAGGTCCCGCACACCATCGCCGACGGCCAGGCCCTGCACACCCCCGGGGAGCTGACCTTCTCGCTCAACCGGCGGCTGCTCGACGAGGTCGTCCTCGTCTCCGACGACGAGATCCGGCACGCGATGCGATTCGCGTTCGAACGGCTGAAGATCGTCCTCGAACCCAGTGGCGCCACCCCGCTGGCCGCCCTGCTCACCGGCCGCGCGGGCCGCCTCCCGCGCCGCGTCGGCGTGATCCTCTCCGGCGGCAACATCGACGCCGGCCGCTTCGCCCGGCTGTGCGGCACCGGCGGCTGACACCGCCCGGGCGTCACCCGAATGGCGGTCCCGGCTTGACGGACGGACGATGAAGTGGTGAGGCCGACCCCGCCGATGCCGCCCGTCGAGGATGCCGTGGCAGACGGAGACCGGCCCCGGCCCGGCCGCGGACGGACGCGGCCGGGAAACCGGAAAGATCCAGGAGACTCCGGGGAATTCCGGGGAGTTCCGGGAAAAGGAGGAGCGTCATGTTCGAGGTCAAGACGCTCGACAAGCCCGACGAGCGGCGCGACTTCCCCCGAGGCCACCTCGAAGCCGTCCACCTCACGGGGCTCGACTTCGCCGTGGCCACGTTCGAACCCGGCTGGCGCTGGTCGGAGTCGGTCGGGCCGATCGCGGGCACCGACAGCTGCCGGATCCACCACAACGGCTATGTCGTCCAGGGACGGCTGCGCATCCGCATGGACGACGGTGCCGAGGGCGAGGTGGGCCCGGGCGACGTCTTCGTGTGCGCGCCCGGACACGACGCCTGGGTCGTGGGCGACGAGCAGTGCGTCGTCTACGACTTCGCGGGCGCCATGGCCCAGGAGTACGCGAAGGCCGGGTAGCGGCACGGCCCCGGACGCCTTCCGGGGCCCGGACACACCGTCTCCGTACGCGGCGGGCGTACGAGCGGCCCGCCCGGCCGCCGCACACCGCCGCCACCCGTGGCCGGCCCGCACCGCGGAACCCTCCGCGGTGCGGGCCGGCCGCACTCAAGCCGCCACCGCGACCGCCGTCACCGCCGGGGTCCGCGGCACCCGCCGGGCCGTCGCCAGGCTCGTGCCCGGCGTCACCGCCACGGCCACGGACACCACCGCCGCCCGGATGCCGAACACCCACCCCGGCAGCACGCCGTCGGCGCGTCAGGTCACCAGCACGACCTCCAGCGTCCGCGGCCCGTGCACCCCCTCCACCCGGTCCAGCTCGATGTCGCTGGTCGCCGACGGGCCGGAGATCCAGGTCAGCGGGCGCACCGGATCGAGGCGTTCCAGGGCCCGGGGCACGGAGGAGACGACCTGGTCCGGGACCCGCACCACGCAGATGTGGTGGTCGGGGATGAGCGTGATCCGGCGGCGGCCCTGGTCCGGTCCGCCGTCCAGCACGATCGTGCCGGTCTCGGCGATCGCCACCGCGCACCCGGTGATCACGCTGTCGACCCGGTCGAGCTCGTACGGGGTGCTCGTGGCGCGGTCGTCGACGCGGGTGGCCTCCACCGCCCGGATCCAGGACGGCGGCAGCCCCGGCGGGACGAGCACGCTGCGCGAGCCGCGCTCGGCCATGAGCCGCGCGAGCAGGTCCGGCAGCTCCCCGTCCGCGCAGCGGTGCACGACCGCCCGGTAGTCCGCCAGGTTCTCGGCGAGCAGCTCCACCGTCTCCCCGGCGCTCCGCTCACCGTGCTCGCGCAGATAGCCGCGCACGACCGCCCGCTCGTACCAGGGGTCCCTCCCGGGCCGTTCGGGTACGGGGGGAGCGTCGTCGCGCGGGACGTCGGCGAGGGCGCGCCGTACCCGGCCCAGGATCCGTTCCCTGCTGCTCACTTGGCGTCGTCCTTTCCACCGCGCGTGCGCTGCCACCAGTCGCGGAACGGTTCCGCGGGAAGTGCCGGGAGGTCTCGGCTGCCGGTCCAGGCCCGGCCCGGTCCGGGCAGCGTCCGCGGATGGAAGCGGCGGGTGCGCGACGCCAGCCGCTGGCCCGTGCGCAGCACTCCCGGATGCGTGAACGCCCACTGCGCCGCCCGCATCGCCGCCCGCTCGGCGGCGTGCCCCTTCGCCGGCTTGAGGACGACCTTGTTGCCCCGCCGCATCGCCGCCCCGCCCTGCACCACCCGCTCCCGCAGGTGCACCAGCACCTCCGGGATGTCGATGGCGACCGGGCACACCTCGTAGCAGGCGCCGCAGAGCGAGGACGCGTAGGGGAGGGAGGCGTCGATCTCGCTGCCCGTGCCCCGCAGCTGCGGGCTGAGGATGGCGCCGATCGGCCCCGGGTAGACCGAGCCGTAGGCGTGGCCGCCGGCCCGCTCGTACACCGGGCACACGTTCAGGCAGGCCGAGCAGCGGATGCAGCGCAGCGCCTGGCGGCCGACCTCGTCGGCGAGGGTGTCGGTGCGGCCGTTGTCGAGGAGGACCAGGTGGAAGGTCCGCGGTCCGTCCCCGTCCGTGGTGCCGGTCCAGGTGGACGTGTACGGGTTCATCCGCTCGGCCGTGGAGGAACGGGGCAGGGTCTGGAGGAACACCTCCAGGTCCCGCCAGGTGGGCACCACCTTCTCGATGCCGACGACGGAGATCAGCGTCTCGGGCAGGGTCAGGCACATCCGCCCGTTGCCCTCGGACTCCACGACCACCAGCGTGCCGGTCTCGGCGACGACGAAGTTCGCGCCGGAGATGCCGACCTTGGCGCGCAGGAACTTCTCCCGCAGGTGCAGCCGCGCCGCCTCCGCCAGTTCGGCGGGCGTGTCGGTGAGGCCCTTTGGTGCCGGGCGGCCCCACGCGCCCATCTCGCGGGCGAAGATGTCCCGGATCTCCCCGCGGTTGCGGTGGATGGCGGGGACGAGGATGTGCGAGGGCCGGTCCTTGCCCAGCTGCACGATCAGCTCGGCCAGATCGGTCTCGTAGGCGCGGATGCCCGCGGCCTCGAGGGCCTCGTTGAGGCCGATCTCCTGCGTGGCCATCGACTTGACCTTGACGACCTCGGTCTCGCCGGTCTCCTTGACCAGATCGGTCACGATCCGGTTGGCCTCGTCGGCGTCGGCGGCCCAGTGCATGGTGCCGCCCGCCGCCGTCACCGCCTCCTCCACCTGTACCAGGTAGCGGTCCAGGTGCCGCAGCGTGTGGTCCTTGATCTGCTTTCCGGCCTCGCGCAGCGCGGCCCAGTCGGAGACCTCCGTGACGGCCTTGGCCCGCTTGGCGCGGATGGTGTGCGTGGCGTGGCGCAGATTGCCGCGCAGGGTCCGGTCGCGCACGGCGGTCCGCGCCGCCCGCGGAAAGGCCGGCATCCCCAGGTACGTGCCGCTCATCCGGCCGCCCCCTCCTCTTCCTCCGTGCTCGCCAGGATCTCCGCGATGTGCACCGGCCGCATGCCGACCCGCAGCCGGGACATCGTCCCGCCGAGGTGCATCAGGCAGGAGTTGTCCGCCGCGCACAGCACCTCGGCGCCCGTCGACTCCGCGTTGCGCACCTTGTCCGTCCCCATCGCCGCCGACACGTCGGCGTTCTTCACCGCGAAGGTGCCGCCGAACCCGCAGCACTCCTCGGCACCCGGCAGCTCGACCAGCTCCAGCCCCTTCACGGCCCGCAGCAGCCGCAGCGGCCGCTCGCCCAGGCCCAGGGAGCGCAGCCCGTGACAGGTCGGGTGGTACGTCACCGTGTGCGGGTAGTACGCCCCGACGTCCGTCACCCCCAGCACGTCCACCAGGAACTCCGTCAGCTCGTACGTCTTCGGCACCACCGGCGCCACGGTGGCCGCGAGCGCCTCCCCGCGGCCCTCGGCCCGCGCCCGCTCGCCCATGCGCGGATACAGCTCCCGCACCATCGCCCCGCACGACCCCGACGGCGTCACGATCGCCTCGTACTCCCCGAACACCTCGGCGAAGTGCCGCGCCAGCGGCTCCGCCTCGTGCCGGTACCCGGTGTTGTAGTGCGCCTGCCCGCAGCAGGTCTGGGCCGTGGGGAAGTCCACCTCGACGCCCAGCCGGGTCAGCAGTCTCACCACCGCGCGGCCGGTGTCCGGATAGAGCGTGTCGTTGACGCAGGTCAGGAACAGGGCGACACGCATCGCGGCTCCTCGTGGGTCGATCATCGGACGTTCGCAGGGTAATCGGCGGGCCGGGACCGGGACAGACCCCGGTCCCCGGTCGGCGCGTCGGTGCTCACCGGCCGGTGAGCCGGGCCTCGGCCGCCCGCCAGCGCGCCGTGCCGCCGCGCGGCTCGTACCGGGTCAGCGGCTGGGTGCGGACGAGCAGTTCACGCATCCCGGCCAGGTCGCCGGCGATCCCGTGCGCCCGGGCCTGGACGAGGACGTTGCCGAGGGCGGCGGCCTCGGCCGGGCCCGCCACCACCGGCAGCCCGCAGGCGTCCGCGGTCAGCTGGCACAGCAGGGCGTTGCGGGTGCCGCCGCCCACGACGTGCACCACGTCGACCGGATGCCCGGCGAGCCGCTGGGCGTCCTCGACGGCCCTGCGGTGGGCCAGGGCGAGGGAGTCGAGGATGCAGCGCGTCACCTCGGCGGGCGAGGCGGGCACCGGCTGCCCCGAGGCGCGGCACGCCTGCCCGATCCGCTCCGGCATCCGGCCCGGCGCGAGGAACGCCGCGTCGCCCGCGTCCACCACCGACCGCAGCGCCGGCACCTTGGCCGCCTGGCGCAGCAGCCCGCCCAGGTCCGTCCCGCCCCAGGCGCGCACGCACTCCTGGAGCAGCCACAGCCCCATGATGTTGCGCAGGTAGCGGACCGTGCCGTCCAGCCCCAGCTCGTTGGTGAAGTTGGCGGCGCGGCTCTCCTCCGTCAGCACCGGCGCGGTCAGCTCCAGACCGGCCAGCGACCAGGTGCCGGTGCAGATGTACGCGAACCGCTCGCCCGTGGCGGGGACGGCGGCCACCGCGGAGGCGGTGTCGTGCGAGGCGACCGCCGTCACCGGCACCGGCCCGGTCAGCCCCGTCTCCTCCAGGACGTCCCCGCGCAGCAGGCCCGCCGGGTCGCCGGGCCGCCGCAGCGGCGCGAACAGGCCGAGGTCGATGCCGAGCCGGTCCGCGACGCCGTACGCCCAGTCCCGGGTGCGCGGGTCGATCAGCTGGGTGGTGGAGGCGTTGGTCAGCTCCGTGCCCTGCTCGCCCGTCAGCCAGTACGTCAGCAGGTCCGGTATCAGCAGCAGGCGCCGCGCCTGGGCGAGCTGGGCGGTGGAGCGGGCGGCGGTCAGCTGGTACAGGGTGTTGAAGGGCGCGTACTGCACCCCGGTCGCCGCGTACAGCTCCTCGGCCGGCACGGTCGTCCACACCTTCTCCGCGACGCCCTCGGTGCGGCCGTCGCGGTAGTGCACGGGGTTGCCGAGCAGCGCCCCGTCCGCGTCGAGCAGGCCGTAGTCCACCGCCCAGCTGTCGATGCCGACGGAGTCGATCCGGCCGTCGCACAGCGCCCCGGCCGCCCGCAGCCCCTCCAGGACCCCCGCGTACAGCGCGAGGACGTCCCAGCGCAGCCCCTCGGGCACCCGCACCGGCCGGTTGGGGAAGCGGTGCGCCTCGGTCAGCTCCAGGGTGTCGGGGCCGGCGCGGCCGGCCATGACGCGCCCGCTGGACGCGCCGAGGTCGACCGCGGCGTACGACTTCACGCGGGCGCTCACCGCAGGAAGGCGGCGGCGACGCCGGCGTCGACCGGGACGTGCAGGCCGGTGGTGTGGGTCAGGTCGCCGCCGGTCAGCGCGAACACGGCGTTCGCCACGTGCTCCGGCAGCACCTCGCGCTTCAGCAGGGTCCGCTGCGCGTAGAACTCGCCCAGCTTCTCCTCCGGCACCCCGTACACGGCCGCCCGCTGCGCGCCCCAGCCGCTCGCGAAGATCCCGGAGCCGCGTACGACACCGTCCGGGTTGACGCCGTTGACGCGGATGCCGTGCTCGCCCAGCTCGGCGGCGAGCAGCCGCACCTGGTGGGCCTGGTCGGCCTTGGTGGCGGAGTAGGCGATGTTGTTCGGGCCCGCGAACACGGCGTTCTTGGAGGCGATGTAGACGATGTCGCCGCCCAGCCCCTGCGCGATCATCACGCGGGCCGCCTCGCGGGAGACGAGGAAGGAGCCGCGGGCCATGATGTCGTGCTGGAGGTCCCAGTCCTTCGCCGTCGTCTCCAGCAGCGGCTTGGACAGGGAGATGCCCGCGTTGTTCACCACCAGGTCGACGCCGCCGAAGGCCAGCACCGCGGCCCGGAACGCCTCGGCGATCTGCTCCTCGGAGGTCACGTCCACGGTCACCGCGACGGCCTTGTCCGGGCCGCCCAGCTCCTCGGCGACGGCCGCCGCGCTCTCGCCGTTCAGGTCGGCCACGACGACGCACGCGCCCTCGGCCGCCAGCCGGTGCGCGATCGCCTTCCCGATGCCGCTGCCCGCGCCCGTCACCAGCGCCACCCGCGTGGCCAGCGGCTTCGGCTTCGGCATCCGACGGAGCTTGGCCTCCTCCAGCGCCCAGTACTCGATGCGGAACTTCTCCGCCTCCTCGATCGGGGCGTACGTGGAGACCGCCTCCGCGCCGCGCATCACGTTGATGGCGTTGACGTAGAACTCGCCGGCCACCCGCGCGGTCTGCTTGTCCTTGCCGAAGCTGAACATGCCGACGCCGGGGACGAGGACGATCGCCGGGTCGGCGCCGCGCATCGCGGGGGAGTCCGGCTCGGCGTGCCGGTGGTAGTAGGCGGCGTACTCCTCGCGGTAGGCGGCGTGCAGCTCCTTCAGCCGGGCGACGGTCTCGTCCAGCGGGGCCGTCGGCGGCAGGTCCAGGACGAGCGGGCGGACCTTGGTGCGCAGGAAGTGGTCGGGGCAGGAGGTGCCGAGCGCGGCCAGCCGCGGGTGCTCGGCGCGGGAGACGAAGTCCAGCACCACGCCGGAGTCGGTGAAGTGGCCGACCTGCGGCCGGTCCTGGGAGGCGAGCGCCCGCACGTACGGCGCCAGCGCCGCCGCCCGCGCCCGCCGCCCGTCCTCGGGCAGCGGCTCGTACCCCTCGATCACCGGCCCGAACGGCTCCGGGCGGCCCCGCTCGGCGAGGAACCTCTCGGCGGTGCGGATGATGTGCAGCGAGTTGCGCTCGCACTCCTCGGAGGTGGCCCCCCACGCCGTGATGCCGTGCCCGCCCAGGACGCAGCCGATCGCCTGCGGGTTGGCCTCCTTCACCGCCGCGATGTCCAGGCCCAGCTGGAAACCGGGCCGCCGCCACGGCACCCACACCACCGTGTCGCCGAAGCACTCGGCGGTCAGCTTCTCCCCGTCGGCCGCGCAGGCCAGCGCGATCCCGGAGTCGGGGTGGAGGTGGTCGACGTGCGCCGCCTCGACCAGGCCGTGCATCGCGGTGTCGATGGAGGGGGCCGCGCCGCCCTTGCCGTGCAGGCAGTAGTCGAACGCGGCGACCATCTCGTCCTCGCGCTCGACGCCCGGGTAGACGTCCTTCAGCGCCCGCAGCCGGTCCAGCCGCAGGACGGCCAGGCCCGCCTCGGTCAGCGTGCCGAGGTCGCCGCCGGAGCCCTTGACCCACATCAGCTCCACGTCGCCGCCGGTGACGGGGTCGGTGGCGGTGCCCTTCGCGGAGGCGTTGCCCCCGGCGTAGTTGGTGTTGCGGGGGTCGGCGCCGAGCCGGTGGGAGCGGGCGAGGAGAGCGGCGGCTTCGGGGTGGGGTGTCATGTCTGCTCAGTCCTTCTCGAAGGAGGGGGAGGGAAGCGCCCTGTCAGGGGTGCGGGGCTGGTTCGGGGCGCGGCTTCGCCGCGTGGGTGTGTTGCCGCGCGGGCGCGTGGGCGCGACCGGCCGGGTCCGCCCGTGCCGGGCCGGGTCCGCCCGTGTCCGGTCGTGTCCGGCCCGCGGTCCGAGGTCCGAGGTCCGTGAATACGCGAATACGTGAATACGCGAATACGCGAATACGTGAATACGCGAATACGCGGACGACACGACACGACACGGATGGCGCGGACGGCACGGGCGCCGCGGACCCGGCGGGCGCCTACGCCCCCCACCCGGCCTGCCGGCCGCCGACCCGCTCGGCCACGATCTTCTCCGCCCAGCCGGACCGGCGGTAGGCGGCGAGGGGGTCGGGGTCCAGCCCCATCTCCTCCCGCACCTCCCGCAGCAGCGGGCGCACGTCCGTGTCGTACGCGTCCATCAGCACGGCGTTGGCCTCCAGCACGTCCCCCGCCCGCTGCGCCGCGGCCAGCGCCTCCCGGTCCACCAGCAGCGCCTTCGCCGTGGCCTCCTGCACGTTCATCACCGAGCGGATGATCGCCGGGATCTTGGCCTCGATGTTGTGGCACTGGTCGAGCATGAACGCGACCCCGGGCGTGAACCCGCCGCCGCGCACCACCTCGTACATGATCCGGAAGAGCTGGAACGGGTCGGCGGCCCCGACCATCAGGTCGTCGTCCGCGTAGAACCGCGAGTTGAAGTCGAACCCGCCGAGCCTGCCCGCCCGCAGCAGGGTCGCCACGATGAACTCGATGTTCGTGCCGGGCGCGTGGTGCCCGGTGTCGACCACGACCTGCGCCTTGGGGCCGAGCGTGAGGCAGTGGGCGTAGGCCGTGCCCCAGTCCGGCACGTCGGTCGTGTAGAAGGACGGCTCGAACAGCTTGTACTCCAGCAGCATCCGCTGCCCGTCGCCGAGCCGCCCGTACACCTCGGCCAGCGCCTCGGCCAGCCGGTCCTGCCGCGCGCGGATGTCGTCCTGCCCGGGGTAGTTGGTGCCGTCGGCGAACCACAGCTTCAGGTCCCGCGACCCGGTCGCGTCCATGATGTCGACGCACTCCAGCAGGTGGTCCACCGCCTTGCGGCGCACCGCCGCGTCCGGGTGGCAGACGCTGCCCAGCTTGTAGGCGTCGTCCTGGAAGGTGTTGGAGTTGATCGCCCCCACCCTCACTCCGCGCTCCTCGGCGTGCCCGGCCAGGGCGGCGTAGTCGTCGACCCTGTCCCACGGGATGTGCAGGGCCACGGTCGGGGCGACGCCGGTGAACTCGTGCACCTTCGCGGCGTCGTCCAGCTTCTCGAACGGGGTGCGCGGCACGCCCGCCTGCGTGAACACCTTGAAACGGGTGCCCGAGTTCCCGTACGCCCACGACGGCGTCTCGACGGCCTGGGTCTTCAGCGCGGCCTTCACCGCGGCGAGCTCGGTCACTGGGGGCTCCTGTGGCATCGGGTCGCCGTGACCACGGGCACGGCGACGGGAACAAGCGGGGAACGATGCGGGGGAACAAGCGGAGGGCCGGCGTGCGGACACACGTGAGGACCCGCGCGAGCACACGCCGCGAGTGAAACGATTCAGAAGGTGAAGCTATGAGCCGCCCGGAAAGGTGTCAACCCCAAAGACTTCGCGCACTCTCCCCAACATGATTTCTCTGTCCGGCAGTCGAGAGTTTTTCGAGCCGGACCCATTGACGCGCGGTGTCGGCCTTGCCTAACGTCCCGGCCAGCCTGCTTGAAACCTTTCACGATGTCGTGAGGGCTGTCACGCCGACGTCGTCGAGGAGCCCTCATGACCCACCCGTCCGACACGGCTCCGGCCCCGGTCCTGACGCTGAGGGACGTCTCCAAGTCCTTCGGCGCGGTCCGCGCCCTGCGGGACGTCCGCCTGGAGCTGTTCCCCGGCGAGGTGCACGCCCTCGCCGGGGAGAACGGCGCCGGCAAGTCGACCTTCACCGCGAAGAACATCGACCGGTTCGGCTTCTGACCGCCGGTCCACCACCGCAGAAGGAGCGGTACGTCATGCAACGCGTCTGTTTCCTGCTCAAGGTCCGCCGGGACCGGATCGCCGAGTACCGCGCACGCCACGCCGCCGTGTGGCCGGACATGTGCGCGGCGCTCACGGCCACCGGCTGGCACAACTACTCCCTCTTCCTGCGCGACGACGGCCTGCTCGTCGGCTACCTGGAGACGGAGGACTTCGAGGCCGCCAAGGCCGGCATGGAGGCGACCGAGGTCAACGCCCGGTGGCAGGCCGAGATGGCCCCGTTCTTCGAGGCTCTCGACGGCGCCCGCCCCGACGAGGCGATGAAACCCCTCACCGAGGTCTTCCACCTCCCCTGACCCGCGGCCGGCGGGCAGGCCCCACCGGGCCGCGGCGGGGCGGCGGCACGGCGGTAATGTGAAGGCCGTCCGGCCGCGCCGCCGCCCGTCACCCAGCTCCACAGCCCGACCCTGGAGGTCCCTGCCCGATGGCCCAGTCGGTGGGTATCAAGGACGTCGCCCGTGCCGCCGGGGTCTCCGTCGGCACGGTCTCGAACGTCATCAACCGGCCGGAGACGGTCGCCACCGAGACCCGCGCGCGCGTGCTGTCCGCGATCGACCGGCTCGGCTACGTCCGCAGCGAGTCCGCGCGCCAGCTGCGCGCGGGCCGCAGCCGGATCATGGGGCTGCTCGTCCTCGACATGGGCAACCCGTTCTTCGTCGACGTGGCGCGCGGCGCCGAGCGGGCCGCACGCGAGGCCGGACTCGGCGTGATGGTCTGCAACAGCGCCCAGAGCCCGAGCGAGGAGGCCGAGTACCTGTCGCTCTTCGCCGAGCAGCGGGTGCGGGGCGTGCTGCTCACCCCGGCCGACGCCACCGGCCGCACCATCGAGGGCTTCCGGCGCCACGGCATCCCCTTCGTGCTGGTCGACCGGGTCGCCGAGGGCGCCACCGGGTGCTCGGTCTCCGTCGACGACGTGGCGGGCGGCGCCCTCGCGGTGCGTCACCTGGTGGACGCCGGCCACCGGTCCCTCGCCTACGTCAGCGGCCCTCCCGGCCTCCACCAGGTGCGCGACCGCCGCACCGGCGCCCTGAGCGCCCTCGCCGAGGCCGGCCTCGGCCCCGAGGCGCTGCGCGAACTGCCCACCGAACGGCTCGACGTGGCCGCCGGGCGCGACGCCGGCGCCCGCCTGCTGGGCCTCGCCGACCGCCCGACCGCCGTCTTCTGCGCCAACGACCTGCTCGCCCTCGGCGTCCTGCAGGCCATGTACGCGGCCGGGGTCGACGTCCCCGACGACCTCGCGATCGTCGGCTACGACGACATCGAGTTCGCCGCCGCCGCGGCCGTCCCGCTCACCTCCGTACGGCAGCCCGCCGTCGCCATGGGCGCCCTCGCCGCCGGACTGCTGCTGGAGGAGACCGAGAGCGAGGACGCGGCGCGGCCGCACGAACACCGCCGGGTCGTCCTCCAGCCGGAACTGGTGGTGCGGCGCTCCAGCCTGTCCGCCCGTTGACCCGTCCGCTGACCCGCCCGCGCCCGGCGGGTTCCGGCAGGTCCCGGATCCGCCGGCCCGGCGGCCGTGTGCTGAACTGGGGCACGGCCACATGATCCGTCCGTCACCGGGAGCCCTCGTTGAGCGTCAGCTACCGCCAGCCCGGCGTCGTCCTCACCGACCGCCGCTTCACCGTGCCCCTCGACCACGACGACCCCGCGGGGGAGACGATCGAGCTGTACGCGCGTGAGGTCGTCGCGAGCGACAAGGCGCACCAGGACCTGCCGTGGCTGCTCCACCTCACGGGCGGCCCCGGCTTCGGGGCGGCCCGGTTCGTCGGCCGGCAGAGCTGGCTCGACCGCGCCCTGCGGGAGTACCGCGTCCTCCTCCTCGACCAGCGCGGCACCGGAGCCTCCACGCCCGCCAACCGGCAGACGCTCCCGCTGCGCGGCAACCCCGCCGCGCAGGCCGAGTACCTCACGCACTTCCGCGCCGACTCCATCGTCCGCGACTGCGAGGCGATCCGGCCCGAGGTCACCGGCGGCGCCCCCTGGACCGTCCACGGCCAGAGCTTCGGCGGCTTCTGCACCGTCACCTACCTGTCCCTGGCCCCCGAGGGCCTGGACACCGCCCTGATCACCGGCGGCCTGCCCTCGCTCGACGCCCACGCCGACGACGTCTACCGGGCCGCCTACCCCCGCATGGAACGCAAGACGGCCGCCCACTACGCCCGCTACCCGCAGGACGTCGAACGCGCCCGCCGCATCGCCGGCCACCTGCTCACCCACGACGTGACCCTGCCCGGCGGCTACCGCCTCACCGCCGAGGCCTTCCAGTCCCTCGGCATCCTGCTCGGCAGCGGCGAGGGCAGCCACCGCCTGCACTACCTCCTGGAGGACGCCTTCGTCCGCACCCCGCACGGCACGGAGCTGTCCGACGCGTTCCAGGAGCAGGCGCAGAGCCTGCTGTCGTACGCGGGCCATCCGCTGTTCGCGCTGGTCCACGAGGCGATCTACGGCCAGGACGAACGCCCCACCGCCTGGTCGGCCGAGCGGGTCCGGGCCGAGTTCCCGCGGTTCGACGCCGCGCGCGCCCTGGAGTCCGGGGAACCGCTCCTGTTCACCGGCGAGGCGGTCCAGCGGTGGATGTTCGACTGCGACCCGGCGCTGCGCCCGCTGCGCGAGACCGCCGAACTGCTCGCCGCCCGCACCGACTGGCGGCCCCTGTACGACCCCGCCCGCCTCGCCGTCAACGAGGTGCCGGCCGCGGCGGCCGTCTACCACGACGACCTGTTCGTCGACACCGCCCACTCCCTGCGGACGGCCCGCGCCATCCGCGGCCTGCGCACCTGGATCACCGACGAGTACGAGCACGACGGCGTCCGGACCGACGGGCCCCGCGTCCTGGACCGGCTGCTCGCACTCGCCCGCGACGAGGTGTGAGTCCGGGGCGGTCCCCGGGTGCGATGCCGGCGGCCCGGGCTAGTCTGCGGGCATGACCGAGCCGACGCTCACGCGACTGGAGCCCATGCCCGGCGACTGGCGGCGCGCCCTCGCCGTGGTGGCCCACCCGGACGACCTGGAGTACGGCTGCTCGGCGGCGATCGCGGCCTGGACCGACGAGGGCCGCGAGGTCGCCTACGTGCTCGCGACCCGCGGCGAGGCGGGCATCGACACGCTGGCACCCGACGTATGCGGCCCGGTGAGGGAACGGGAACAGCGGGCGAGCGCCGCCGTGGTCGGGGTGTCGCAGGTGGAGTTCCTCGACCACAAGGACGGCGTCGTCGAGTACGGCGTCGCCCTGCGCCGCGACATCGCCGCCGCGATCCGCCGCCACCGGCCCGAGCTGGTGATCACCCTCAACCACCGGGACACCTGGGACGGCACCGCCTGGAACACCCCGGACCACGTGGCCGTCGGCCGGGCCACGCTCGACGCGGCGGCCGACGCGGGCAACCGGTGGATCTTCCCCGACCTCGCGGACCAGGGTCTCCAGCCCTGGGACGGCGTGCGCTGGGTCGCCGTCGCCGGTTCCGGCACGCCCACCCACGCCGTGGACGCCACCCCGGGCCTGGAGCGCGCGGTCCGCTCCCTGCTGGAACACCGCACGTACATCGAGGCGCTGACGGACGAGGACCCCGAGACGTACGCCCGCGGATTCCTCGTCCCGTACGCGAAAGCCATGGGGGAGAGGTTCGGGGGCAGGCCGGCGGTGGCGTTCGAGCTGTTCGGCAGATGAGGCCCGCGGACGAGGGGGCCTTTACGGGAAACCCGTGAGCCCGTGAGCCCGTGAGCCCGTGCCCCGGTGACTCCGTGACTCCGTGCCTCCGTGAACTGGTGGGCCGGTGAGCGGGCCCGGCAGCCCCGCACCCCCGGCGACCTGCACTGCTCCCTATGCTGAACGGCATGCGAGATCACACGGTGGACCAGGCGGCACTGCGCGGCGACTGCGAGCGGTGCTTCGGGCTGTGCTGCGTCGCCCTCCCGTTCGCCGCCTCCGCGGACTTCGCGCGGGACAAGAAGGCCGGCACGCCGTGCCCCAACCTCCAGGGCGACCACCGCTGCGGCATCCACGCGCGGCTGCGGCAGCAGGGCTACACCGGCTGCACGGTCTACGACTGCTTCGGCGCCGGGCAGCAGGTCTCGCAGGTCACCTTCGGCGGGCGGGACTGGCGGTCCGGCCCGCCCGAGCACGCCCGCCGCATGTTCGACGTCTTCCCCGTCGTGCGCCGGCTGCACGAACTGCTGTGGTACCTCACCGAGGCGCTCACCCTGCCCGCCGCCCGCCCCGTCCACGCCGACCTGCGCCGCCTGCGGCAGCGCACCGAGCGGCTCACCGGCGGCACGCCCGAGGAACTGGCCGCGCTGGACGTGGCCGCGCACCGGCAGGAGGTGAACGTGCTCCTGCTGCGCACCAGCGAACTGGTCCGCGCCGGGGCGCGCGGCCGGAAGAAGAACCGCCGCGGCGCCGACCTGATGGGCGCCCGTCTCAGGGGCGCCGACCTGCGCGGCGCGGACCTGCGCGGGGCCTACCTCATCGCCGCCGACCTGACCGGCGCGGACCTGCGGGGCGCGGACCTGATCGGCGCGGACCTGCGCGACGCCGACCTGACGGACGCGGACCTGACGGGCGCGTTCTTCCTGACCCAGCCTCAGCTGAACGCGGCCCGGGGCGGCGCCGGCACCCGCCTGCCGGAGTCAGTCACCCGCCCGGCGCACTGGGCAGCGGGGCGCTGAGCCGCTCTCCCCGGCGGCCGGTTCCGGTTCCGTGGCCGGGAGCGGGGGCGCGGCCCGCGCGGTCCGCCGCTCCAGGTGGAGCCGCAGCCCGTCCGGCATCAGCGTGAGCCGCTCGGTGACCCGCAGCCGGTAGCCGGGATCGGGCCGCAGTTCGTAGCGGCGCAGCAGCAGCCCGAGGACCAGCGTCGCCTCGTGCAGCGCGAACTGCCGCCCGATGCACGCCCGCGCACCCGTCCCGAACGGCTTGAACGTGTGCGGGGGACGGGACCGTACGGCCTTGGCGTCGAACCGGTCGGGATCGAACCGCTCGGCGTCCGCGCCCCACACCTGCGGATCGCGGTGCAGCATGGGCGTCAGGACGAGCGCCCAGGCACCCCGCCGCATCGGATGGGTACCGGCCAGCACCGTGTCCTCGCGCGCCTCCCGGGCGAAGGCGGGCGCGGTCGGCCACAGCCGCAGCGTCTCGTCCAGCACCCGGCGCACGTACCGCAGTCTGGCCACCTGCTCGTAGCCCGGCGCCGTCGTGTCCCCCCACACCCGGTCGATCTCGGCGCGGGCGCGGGCCGCCACCTCGGGGTGCCGGGAGAGGTGGTGCAGGGCGAAGGAGAGCGCGCCCGAGGTCGTCTCGTGGCCCGCGACGAGGAAGGTGACGACCTGCCGGCGGACGTTCTCGGTCGACAGCCGCTCACCGGTGACGGGATGGGCGGTCTCCAGCATCCGGTCCAGCAGGTCGCCCTGCTCGCCCTGTCCTCCTCGTTCTCCCCGTCCGCGCGCGGTGCGGCGGGCGCGCACCAGGTCGTCGACCGTGCGGTCGAGGAGGGCGATGTCGGCCGCGTTGCGACGGCTCGCGCGGCGCAGCAGCCACGGGGCCAGCGGCGCCGGCACGGTGTTGAGCCGCTGGGCGTGGGAGAGGGCGCCCACCATCGCGGTGACGAAGGGGTGGGGGCGGGAGCGCTCGAAGGAACCGAAGTCGTGGCCGAACCCGGTGCGGGCGATCGTCTCCAGGGTCAGCCGGGTCATGTCACCGGGCACGTCCACCGGCCGGCCCGCCGCCACCGCGCGGTCCCAGCGGTCGGTGAGCCGCCGGGCCACGTCCAGCATCGTCACGTGGTAACCCGCCATGGCCTCGCGGCTGAAACCGGGGGCCAGGACGTCGTGCGCCAGCTGCCAGTTCGGTTCGTGGTTGTACGCCGTGAACAGCCCGTCCCCGGCCACCGGCCGCAGATTGGCCACCCCGAGGCCGACGTGCTTGGCGAAGCGCGCCTCGTCCGCGAGGTCGGCCACCAGGCCGGCGCCCCACACGAACACGAACTCCTTGCCGAACGCCCGCCGCCGGAAGATCGGCCCGAGCTGCCGGGCGTACCGCAGGGAGTCCTGCAAGGGGGTGCGGCCGCTCGCGCCGAGCACGTCCCCGAGCAGGGGGAGCCGGTGCGGTGGATGCGGGATGCGGTGCAGTTCGGGCCAGCCGAGCTCCGCGCTGCGGAACCCTTTCGGCAGCCCGTTCCCGGCCGGTCCTCCCGCGGTCCCCGCCATGACGCGATCCCCTTTGATCCGGCGGCACGTCGCGCCGCCCGTACCTGTTGTACGTGGGTTCGACAGCGTGTTTCAGTCTGGTCCGGTTGCTGAATCGGCGTCAAGGAAGGTGCGGGCACGGCCGCGAGCCAGGGCGGGCGCACGCGCCGCCGGCTCAGCACCGAGGAGCGCCGGGAGCAGCTCCTGTCGGTCGGCGCGCGGCTGTTCTCGGAGAGCCCGTACGACGACGTGCGGATCGAGCGGGTCGCCGAGATCGCCGGGGACTCCCGCGGACTGCCGTACCACTACTTCTACTTCCCGGCCGAGCGGGACTTCTCCGCGGCCGTCGTCGAGCGCGAGAGCGAGCGCATGCTGCGGATGACGGCGGCCGTTCCCGGAATCCCGGTGCGCGAGCAGCCCGCCGCCGGTCTCGACGCGTACCTGGAGTACGTCGAGGCCCACGTCCACGGTTACCGGGCCTTCCACCGTGCCGACGCGGCGGGGGACCGGGCGGTGCGCCTGGCCTGCCGGCGGGCGCCGGCCGCCCAGGAGCAGCGGATCGTCGCGGCCCTGGCCGCCGATCCCGGGTTCGGCCCGGTCTTCGCCGAGCGGCCCGGCGTACGGCTGGCGGTGCGCGGCTGGCCGGCGTTCACCACCGCGGCGTGCCTGGAGTGGCTGGACGGCCCGGAACCGACCCGGGAGCAGGTGCGCGATCTGTGCGCACGCGCCCCGCTGGGCGCCATCGCCCGCTGAAGGGGCCTGGGCGGACCACGTGACGTGGTGGGCGCGACGTGGTTGGCGCACGCCTCGATCTCCGATAGGTTAGGCAAGGCTTACCTAAGGGGGATGGGATGGGTGGCAGTCACACCTGGACGGCCGTGCCGGGCGCGGCCGAGCGGGCCCGCTCGGTGCTCGCCGCCGCGTGGTCCTGCGCGGTGACCGCGGAGGGCGGACGCGAGGAACTCGTCGGCGCGCACACCGTGACCGACGACGGCCGGCTGCTCCTGGAGGTGCCCGAGGACAGCGCCCTGCTCGCGGCGGCCCTCTGCGCGCCCCGCGGTGAGCCGTCCGCCGTACTGGAGTTCGCCGACGTGGCGCCCGTCCCGGTCCGCGACCGCATCCGTGCCCGGCTCTGGCTCGCCGGTCATCTGGCCCTCGCGGACGGCCGGCTCGCGTTCCATCCGATGCGCGGGGTGCTGCGGCAGCCGTCCGGCGCCGTGGTCGTCGGCCCGGAGGAACTCGCCGCCGCCGCGCCCGATCCGCTGGCCACGGCCGAGGCCCGGCTGCTGACCCACCTCGCCGACTGCCACGGCGACGCGGTCGAGCGGCTCACCCGGCTCGTCGACCCCGGCAGCCTGTACGGCGCGGTCCGCGTACGCCCCCTCGCCGTCGACCGGCACGGCCTGACGCTGCGCATCGAGCGCGCCCGCGCCCACGGCGACGTACGCCTGCCGTTCCACGCGCCCGCCGACACCGTCGCCCAGCTCACCGAACGCATGCACGCACTGCTCACCCGGGCGACCGCGGCCTCCTGCCCGCGTGCGCTGCAACGGCAGCGCACGGACGGCGAGGGGTAGGCGGCGACGGGCGGGGCGCCGCCCTTCATCCGGTACGGGCACGGGAACGGCGGTCCGCCCCCAGGGCCTGGGGGCAGGGCGGGTTGCAGACGTTCGGGACCAGGGGGGCCGGGCACCTCGGCCGGCGGCGGCTTCTAGGATCTCCGGCATGGCGACAAGACTCGTGCAGATCAATATGAAGGCCCAGGACGACACCGCGCTCGGCCGGTTCTGGGCGGAGGCACTCGGCTGGGGCGTCGACAGCGAGGGGCCCGGCGTCACCAACCTCGAACCCGTGGGTTTCGCCTACCCCGACCCCGCGGCCGTCTGCATCGACATCATCGCCCGCCCGGAACCGAAAACGGTCAAGAACCGGGTGCACGTCGATCTGGCCACCACCTCGACCGCCCACCAGGCGGAGCTGGTCGCGCGCCTGAAGGATCTCGGCGCGACGCTCGCCGACGTGGGGCAGGGCGACGTCCCCTGGACGGTCATGGCCGACCCGGAGGGCAACGAGTTCTGTGTCCTGGAGCCCCGCCCGGTCCACCAGGACACCGGGCCGATCGCCGCGGTGGTGGTCGACTGCACCGACCCACGGGGGATGGCCCGGTTCTGGGACCAGGCGATGGACTGGACCCTGCACGAGGTCACCGACGACCACGCGACCATGCGATCCGCCAGAGGCGTTGGCCCCTACCTGGAGTTCGTCCGCACCCCCGACACCAAGAGCGTGTGGAACCGCGTCCACCTCGACGTCTGCCCCTACCCCGGTGACGACCTGGCCGCAGAGGCCGCCCGCCTGCGCGCCCTGGGCGCCACCGACCCCGGTATCGACCAGTCCGCGCTCTCCTGGACGGTCCTGGCCGACCCGGAAGGCAACGAGTTCTGCCTCCTCACCCCTCGCTGACCCTTGTCGCTCGCGATGTACGTCGGCGGGGAGCCCAGCAGTCGTTCGTACCAGGCCAGTGCCGCTGCGTAGTCGCTGACCGGGATGCCTGCGTACAGATCGAGGGCCATGCCGTCATGGTAGGTCCGGCGACCCCGTGACTCTCGGTGAAGCTCTCACCTCACCGGCAACGACTCACAAGATCGTGTCACGAGCTCGTGGCGCCCTCACCGATTCCGGAGCGGTTACAGGCTGCCCTGCAGAAGTCGTGCCGGAGCCGAGAAGGGGCAGCACCGGGTTTGCGCGCAGGTGGCTCAGAGGGTGAGGACGATGCCGGCCAGAACCACGTGGACGGCGGTGCCGCCGAGGATGCTCAGCAGCGCGTTGCGGCGCCACAGGTGCAGGCCGACGGTGACGGCCAGGGCGGCCGACGGGGCCAGGGCGCGCGTGTGCGTGAGGGGGAGGTCGCGCAGGCAGTAGACGACCAGGATCAGCATGACGCCGGCGGGCATGCGGGTGCTGAGGTACTGGACGATCGCGCTGTCGCGCAGGGGGACGAGCGCGGCGAAGGGCAGGGCGCGCAGGGCCCAGGTGACGGCGGCGGCGACGAGGACGGCGGCGATGACGTAGGGCTTGTCAGGCACGGCTCGGCCTCCTGCGGGTGGCGAGGTGGCGGGCCAGGAGGCCGGCGGTGAAGAGGACGAAGGCGGCCAGGAGCATCTGGCCCGGGAACAGGAACCGCGCGGCCAGGGCGCTGAGCAGGGCCAGTGCCGGGGTGGGCAGGTCGCCGCGCAGGTTCCGTACGGCGTCCAGGGCGAGGACGGTGAACAGGGCGGTCAGGGCGAAGTCCAGGCCGGTGACGCCGTCCGGGACGAGGGAGCCGAGCAGGGCGCCGGCGGTGGAGCTGCCGGCCCAGTACAGGTGCAGGAGGAGCTGGAGCCACAGGATGCGCCGGCCGGGCCAGGAACGGGCCTGCCCGCCGGTGGTCAGCGCGTACGCCTCGTCGCACAGGGTGTAGGTGCTGTACGCCTTGCCGAGGCGGCCGTTCACGCGGTGCAGGGGGAAGGACAGCGCGTAGAAGACGTGCCGGACGTTCACCATGAAGGCGGACAGCGCGATCGCCGCCAGGGGGGCGGCGGCGGTGACCAGTCCGATGAGCAGGAACTCGAACGATCCGCCGAAGACGAGCGCCGCGGACAGTCCGGCCCACCACCACGGCAGGCCCGACTGCGTCACCAGCACGCCGAAGGCGAGCCCGAGCGGGAGGAACGCCAGGCCCACACCGAGGGAGCCCTTGAACGCCGCACGCGCGTCGGACGGCGTCGCGGACTCGAGGGCGGGTGGCGCGGACCGGAGTCGGCCACCGGTAACGACAGAACCTATTCCCATGCACGCAATTTTAAGAAAGTTTTTACGTTATATGGTTGCCAATAATGGCGCTAAAATTGCTGTGTGAGCAATAAAGTGCATCTCGATGCCGTGGATCGCGAAATTCTGTTTCACCTGAGCCGGGACGGGCGGCTGACCAACGTCGAGCTGGCCAGGCGGGTCGGTCTGACCCCGCCACCCTGCCTGCGCCGGGTCAAGCGGCTGGAAGAGGCCGGTGTCATCGCCGGGTACCGGGCCGTCGTCGACCCCGAGGCCCTGGGCCGTGGCCTGGAGGTGCTGATCGACGTCGAGATCTCTGCCCAGGACCGCAAGAGCTTCGGGGAGTTCGAGGACATCGTCGCCTCCTACGAGGAGGTCGTCGAGTTCCGCCGCATGTACGGGCGCCCCGACTACTTCATCCGCGTAGCCGTCGCCGACCACGCCGCCTACGAAGCCTTCCTCAGCGACAGACTCAGCGGCCTGCCTGCCGTCCTGCGTATCGAATCCCACCTGACCATGAAGGAGATCAAGACCAGCTACGGGAGCTCGTGACACGATCATGTTGCCGGCACGGACCCGGCGGCGCGATCCGAGGACCGGCTCCAGTCGCAAGAACCGGCTTGCACCGGGCGTTGTCAGAGGCGTCGGGCACACTGCGCCGTATGAACTTGGTGACCGCGCACGACTACGCCTGGATCCGTACCTCGCCGCTCTTCCGCCACATGCTGGAGGGCGGATACACCTTGACGCTGATACGGGGGCGGGACCCGCGCGAGGTGCTGCGCGCGATGAAGGCGGAACCGCGTGGCACCGGGGAGGGAACGGCCGGGCTGATCGAGGCGGACGACGCTCACCGTGCCGAGGTGGACGACTACGGGGACGATTCCTACGTCGCGGGCGCCTTCAGCGCTCCGGGCGAGAACGGCGACTGGACACTCGTCCTCGGCTTCGACGGTGGCCTGGGGATCACGGCACCGTGTGTGGAGGAACTGTCGAAGGGCGGCCGGGTCGTGGCGCACTCGACCAACGGCGGCAAGCCCATCCACCTCTTCCACTGGTTCGAGGACGGTGAGCTCCGTACGACGTTCGAGGGCCCCTCGTCGCGCGACGGCAGCACCCCCGATGAACTGGTCCCCCTGCTGCGGGAAGTCGGCTTCCCCCTGACCTCCGGGGGAGAGCACGACGAGAGCGCCCCGGACGTCGACCGGAAGGCGGCGGTCCTCGCCCTGGCCGAGAGACTCACCGGCGTACGCGTCACCGAATCCCTCCTCCAGAACGCCAGGTACGAGCTGGGGCTCGTCCCCGAACAGCCCGCCGAGGAGTGGACCGGCGTGGCCGTCGACATCACCGATGCCCATGGGGAACGCCTGTACAGGGAATGGACCTACGAGGAGATCGCGGCGGCGTCGGACCGCGCACGGACGGAGGCAGACGCGCCGGTCGTGATCACCTACGACGAGCCGCCGGCCATGGACCGTTCGGAGCATGAGGCGGCCGAGTAGCGAGCGCGTCGTGTGGGGGGCGTGCCGGGGGTGCACGAGAGCGGCCGGGGGCCGGTCGGCGAAGACCAGCCGGTGCTTCGCGCCGTCGCCCACGGCCCGCTTCCGCTGCCTGGTCGCAAGCTGGGCTCGGTGGCGTTCATGCCGCAACGGGCCTGCCTCGGTCACGAGTTCAGCGACCACGTCGGCTGACAGGCATATGCCCCTTTGGCCACTCCGTCCGCGTCGACGGGGACGGAGTGACCAAAGGGGCACAGGCCGACGGCGCGGGCGATCACCGGCCTGCCAGGGCAGGGGGACCGTGGGCGCGGGCCAGGTCTCCGGCTTGGCGAAACGGAACTCCGGGCCGGGGTTCGGCAGCCGGCCGCCCCTCGGGCCGTAGACCCCGGGCGGTTGCGGCAACCGCGTCCAGGGGAGAGCGATGCCCGTCAGGGAGAACGGCGGGCGACGGCCTCCCGGCTGCGCCGCGGGCGCCGTACGCGGCGCAGCCGGTCCCGCAGCCCGGCCAGCCAGGGCAGGCGCGCGCGTTGCTCACGCGTATGACGGTCCAGTTCCTCCAGCAGGCGGCGCGACCGGTGCTCGGTGTCCATCTCGTCGAGGATGCGGTTGACCTCGGTCAGCACCGCACCGTGCAGCTGCCAGTGCCGAGGGTCGCGCCGCACCTCGTCCAGCAGCAGGTCGGCGAGTTTGTCACGCGTGACCGCGGCCTGCCGCAGCTCGGCGGAGAGACGTTCCTCCGCGGACTCGGCGTTCTCGCTGACGCTGGTGGTGACCAGGACCGCGAAACTCACCACGGCATCGGCGATCTCGGACAGCAACCGTTCGACGGTGGCGCCGGTCTCCGGCGGGAGCAGGGTCTCCGGTTCGCGTTCCTTCGCCAGGTCGGTGAAGGTGCGGGCGAGCACCCGCAGGACCACCGTGCAGATCTCCAGCGTGTCCAGCCCCGTACGCAGCACCACCCGGTGCAGCAGCCCCTCGCGGACGCGCGGGTTGAGCCGCAGACTGTCCTCCGCCTGCCGCAGCGCCTCGTCCACCTCGACGATGGCGTGGTCGAGCCGGCGGGCCTCGTGCAGCCGCTCCGCCGCGCGGCGGTACGGCGTGTGGCCGGCGGCCTCCTCGCCCAGGCGCAGCATCAGCTGCCGCACCCGCCGGGCCAGCCCCTCGATCGACTCGCCGGCCTGCTCCACCCACACCGGAGGCGCCAGGAGCAGGTTGAAGGCCAGGCCGACGACCGCCCCGATCAGCGTCTCCACCACCCGGGCCCAGGCCAGCGCCCCGTGCGCGGTCACCCCGAGCACCAGCATCGCGCTGATCGCCACCTCGGCGACGAACTCGTGCGCCCGCACCAGGTGCCCGACGCCCAGCGCCGCCACGATCACCAGGGCCAGGCTCCACCAGCTCAGCCCCACCACCACGCTGAAGGCGATCGCGACCAGGACACCGGCCACCACCGCGTTGACGCGGCGGACGCTCATCTTGAGCGTCGCGTACAGGGTGACCTGGACGACCAGCAGCGCGGTGAGGGGCGCGGTGAGCGGCGCCGCCGACTTGTCGGGGGACAGCCGCACCGCGATGACGTAGGCGATCGAGGCCGCGACGGCCGAGCGCAGCGCCTGCACGACCAGGGGATCCCGATACGCCTTCCGTGCCGCCTGCGCGGCTGTTCCGACCCTCTCACGTAGATCACGCATCCTCGGGCTGTTCCCCTTCCCCAGGCGCATCGAACATATCCGGACAGGACCGTAACCGGCCACGGCGGCTCGAATCGTCGCCACGCGCCGTGAGGGGCCGGACGTGTGGTGCCCCGGCCCTCGGGAAAAACCCTGGACAGCACCCTGGTTCTCCGCATCCCGGGACGGGGGCCCGCCGTAGGGCGGCCGGTCCTGGCGGCGCGGCAGCCTGTGGTCAGGAAACGGCGGCGGGCCGGAATCGTTCTGCCTCTTCCCGCCACGCTCGGCATAGTCACGGTCACGGCGACGGCGCCCGCGCCCCGGGCGGTCGCGCCGTCCGGCCGGATCGTGGCTGCGGCAGGCCCGGCCGACGCGGAGCACCGGCACGGACCACCCGGACGGCCCGTACGACGTCGTGCTCGCCCGCAGCCACGGTGTGCTGATCCGCCTCCACCGGGTGGCGGCGGCCCGGCTGCGCGACCGGTGGCGTTCCCTGCCGGGGGTCAGGCGGTCAGCTTGTCGAGGAACGCGTGCAGGTTGCCCGTCGTCCGGGCGATCTGCTCCTCCAGGGTGAGGCTCTCCTCGAAGCGCGTGCCGGTCTCGGGCACCTTCTTGCCGCGCACGTAGAGGGAACAGGCGAGGTCGGTGCACATGTACAGACCCACCGAGTTGCCCTCGCGGCCCGCCGCGCCGGCCTTGCGCGCGGTCATCAGCGACACGCCGCCGCGCGGATGCGAGGTCAGGCACAGCGCACACAGGCTGCGCTGGAGGAAACCGCGCTGGGCGGGCTGGAAGCGCATCGCCACGCCGACGAGCCGGCCCTCGCGTTCGGTGACCAGATGGCTGCGGTCGGGCGCCCCGGGGTCCCGCCAGCCGAGGAAGTCGAGATCGCCCCAGGGGCGTTCGGCGAGGTCGCGGGGTATGGCCATGCGTTTGGCCTCGCCCTTGGAGCAGTTGACGAAGGAGCTGCGGATGTCCTGCTCGGTGAGCGGCCTCATGGGGTGCCTCCTGGGGATGGTCGGGAGCGGACTGAAACCTAGGGATCCTAGGTTCGCTCACGGTAACCATCCGCGCGGAGCCGGGGCCAGCGAATTTCCACTGGCGCCCCACAGCTCACCAGCGCCTCACAGCTCACCGACGCCCCACGGTTCACCAATGCCCCACGGTTCACCAGTGCCCCACGGCTCACCCGTGTCTCGCGGCTCACCCGTGTCTCGCGGCTCACCGGCACTTCACGACCGGTCGGCGTCCCAGGGCTCGTCCCCGGGCCGCGGCGGCCAGACTCCGGGGGCGAGCACGCCGAGCGCGTAGGCGCGGGCGACCAGTTCGGTGCGGTTGGCCGCGTTCCAGCGGGCGGACAGGCGGCGCAGGTGGTACGTGACCCCGTCCGGCGTCAGGCCCGTCTCGCGGGCGGCGCGGGCGGTGGTGGCGCCCCGGGCGAGCAGGGCGAGGATCCGGGCCTCCGTCGGCGACACCCGTACCGGCGGCTCGGCCCCCGGCCGCCGCTCGCCGAGCACCCGCAGCATCACCAGCAGCGCGGGCGTGTCGTCCGCGGTGTCGCTGACCGGGTCCGCCGTCAGCTCGCCGTACCGCTCCCCGCCGCCGGGGGCCGGCCAGCGCACGGACACCTGGTAGCGCGAACGGTGCCGCAGCCGCAGCGCCTGCGCGATCCGCTCCACCTGGCCCGCCTCCCGCGGGCTGAACAGCTCCAGCACGCCCCGGCCGCGCAGCCGCCCCGGCGTCGTCCCGCACTCCGCCGCCATCGCGGGGTTGGCCAGCAGCACCGCGCCGTACACGTCGCACACCGCCACCGGCACCGCGACCCGGTCGAACAGCATCAGGGCGCGGTTGCGCCACACCACCGCGCCCTGCCCGTCCATGTCCACCCGCACCTCCCGCCACGGGGCCCTTGCCACGGGACGCTGTCGCGGGCAAGGGCGACACGCCCACGGGCACTACACAATCATGCAGTGCCGAGGGACGGCCCGCGGGGTCCCGTCGATCAGGCTGGAGCGCAGTACGTCCGTACCGCGAAAGGCAGTTGACGCGCATGCCCCCCACCGCGCCGCACCCCCGTCCCGCAGACGCCGGCTCCCACGTCCCCGTCGTCGACATCTCCGCCACCGGCCCCGGCCGCACCCCGATCCAGCAGGTCATGGGCCTGATGCGGGAGCACGGCCCGGTCCTGGTGCGGCGGCTGCACGGGCGGGACACGCTCTTCGTCGCCGACCTCGGCCTCGTCACCGAGCTCGCCGACGACGAACGGTTCGCCAAGCACGTCGGGCCCGCGCTGGAGAACGTCCGGGAGTTCGCCGCCGACGGCCTGTTCACCGCGTACAACGACGAGCCGAACTGGGCCAAGGCGCACGACATCCTCATGCCCGCCTTCGCGCTCGGCTCGATGCGCACCTACCACCCCATGATGCTGGCCGTGGCCCGCCGCCTCGTCGACAGCTGGGACCGCGCCGCCCGCGCCGGGAGGCCGGTGGACGTCCCCGACGACATGACCCGGATGACCCTGGACACCATCGGCCTGGCCGGCTTCGGCTACGACTTCGGCTCCTTCACCCGCGACGAACCCCACCCCTTCGTCGCGTCGATGGTCCGCTGCCTGGAATGGGCCATGACCCGCCTGGCCCGCGTCCCGGGACAGGACCACACCGCGGCCGACGAGGCGTTCCGCGCCGACGCCGCCTACCTCGCCCAGGTCGTCGACGACGTCATCGCCGCCCGCACCGGCACCGACCAGAGCGCGGCCCAGGACCTGCTCGGCCTGATGCTCACCGCCGAGCACCCCGCCGACGGCACCCCGCTGGACGCCGCCAACATCCGCAACCAGGTCATCACCTTCCTCATCGCCGGCCACGAGACGACCTCCGGCGCGATGTCCTTCGCGCTGTACTACCTCGCCAAGCACCCGGCCGTGCTCCAGCTCGTCCAGCGCGAGGTGGACGAGCTGTGGGGCGACCAGGCCGACCCCGAGCCGACGTACGACGAGGTCGGCCGGCTGACCTACACCCGCCAGGTCCTCAACGAGGCGCTGCGGCTGTGGCCGACGGCCGCCGCGTTCAGCCGCCACGCCCTGGCGGACACCCTCCTCGGCGGGCGCATCCCGCTGCGCGCCGGGCAGGGCGTCACCGTGCTCGCGCCGATGCTGCACCGGCAGCCCGTCTGGGGCGACAACCCCGAGCTGTTCGACCCCTCCCGGTTCACCGCCGAGGCGGAGGCGGCGCGTCCGGTGCACGCCTTCAAGCCGTTCGGCACCGGGGAGCGCGCCTGCATCGGCCGGCAGTTCGCGCTCCACGAGGCGACCATGCTGCTGGCGATGCTGGTGCACCGCTACCGGCTGCACGACCACGCCGGCTACCGGCTGGACGTGAAGGAGACCCTCACCCTCAAGCCCGAGGGCTTCACCCTCACCCTGACCCCGCGCACCCCCGCCGACCGCGTCCACACCCCGCTCCCCGGAGCGGCCGCCGGCACCGGTACCGGCACCCGCACCGAGGCCGCGGCGGGTACGGCGGACGCCGCCCTGCCCGCCCGCGTCCGCCCCGGCACCGGCGCGCTGTTCCTGCACGGCAGCAACTACGGCACCTGCCGCGAGTTCGCCGCCCGGCTCGCCGACGAGGCCGCCGCGCTCGGTTGCGCGACCGAGGTCGCGCCGCTGGACGCGTACGCGGACGGCCTGCCCGCCGACCGCCCCGTGATCATCACGGCCGCCTCCTACAACGGCCGCCCCACCGACGACGCCACCGCCTTCGCCGCCTGGCTGGAGGAGGGCGCCGGGGACCTGTCCGGGGTGACGTACGCGGTGCTGGGCGTCGGCGACCGCAACTGGGCCGCGACCTACCAGCACGTCCCCACCCGCATCGACGACCGCCTCGCCGCCCTCGGCGCCACCCGGCTGCTGGAGCGCACCGCCGCCGACGCCTCCGGTGACCTCTCCGGCACCGTCCGCGACTTCACCGCCCGGCTCCGCACTGCCCTGCTGGAACGCCACGGCGACCCGGAGGCGACCGCCCCGGCCGCCGAGCCGGCCGCGGCCTACGAGGTCCGCGCCCTGACCGGCGGCCCTCTGGACGCCCTCGCCGAGCGGCACGGCCTGGTGCCGATGACGGTCACCGAGGCCCGCGACCTGACCGCCCCCGGCCACCCGCGCCGCAAGCGGTTCGTCCGCGTGGCCCTGCCCGAGGGCGTCACCTACCGCACGGCCGACCACCTGACCGTGCTCCCCGCCAACGACCCGGCCCTCGTCGACCGCGCCGCCGCGGCGTTCGGCGTCGACCCCGGCACCGTGCTGGACATCCGCCCCGCCCGGCCCCGCCGCGACGGCCTCGCGGTCGACCGTCCCCTGACGGTGCGTGAGCTGCTCACCCACCACGTGGAACTCCAGGAGCGTCCCGCCCCCGACCGGCTCGCCGCGCTCGCCGCCGCCCACCCCTGCCCGCCCGAACGCGCGGCTCTCGCCGCCCTCACCGACGACCCCCGCACCCTGGTGGAGCTCTTCGAGGACCATCCCGCCCTGCGCGGTGCCCTGGACTGGCCGGCGCTCCTGGAGCTCCTCACCCCCCTGCGGCCCCGCCACTACTCCATCTCCTCCTCGCCCGCCGTCAGCCACGGCCACGCGGACCTGATGGTCTCCGTCCTCCAGGCCCCGGCCCGCTCCGGCAAGGGCGTCTACCGCGGCACCGGTTCCGGCCACCTGGCCGCCGTCCGGCCCGGCGACACGGTCTACGCCCGCGTCCAGCCGTGCCGGGAGGCCTTCCGCATCGACACCGGCACCACCGCCGGTGCCTCCGTGCCGGTCGTCATGGTCGCCGCGGGCACCGGCCTGGCCCCCTTCCGCGGGGTGATCGCCGACCGGGTGGCCGCCCTCGCCGCGGGTGCCTCGCTCGCCCCCGCCCTTCTCTACTTCGGCTGCGACGCCCCCGACGCCGACTTCCTGCACGCCGGCGAGCTCCGCGCCGCCGAGGCCGCCGGAGCCGTCTCGCTCCGGCCCGCCTTCAGCGCGGCCCCCGAACGCGGTGTCGCCTTCGTGCAGCACCGCATCGCCGCCGAGGCCGAGGAGGTGTGGGCCCTGCTGGACGCCGGCGCCCGCGTCTTCGTCTGCGGCGACGGCGCGCGGATGGCACCGGGCGTGCGGGAGGCGTTCCGCACGCTCCACCGCAAGCACACGCCCGACGCCGACGAGACGGCCGCCGGGGAGTGGCTGGACGGGCTGGTCGCGGCCGGGCGGTACGTGGAGGAGGTGTACGCCGCCGGATGACGGGACGGGCCGCCGGACGGTGCCCGCCTCCCGAAGGGGAGCCGCGTCCGGCGGTGGTCCGCCGCGGACACGTTGCGGCCCGGGCATGTTGCGACCGGGGCAGGCTGCGACCCGGGCACGTGAGGGCCGGACACGCGCGGGCCGGACACGCTGCGACTCGGATACGTCACGGTCCGGGTGCGTCACGACCTCGGTGTCGCGACCCGGGTACGTCACCACGGCCGCACCGGCGTTTCACCGGCCGGAGCGGAGGTACTCGGGGGCGCTCGGACGACGGGAGCCGACAGCAAGGGAGTGTGTTGTGACCGACCACCGCCTCAAGGGACCCGGCGAGAACGGTGCCCCCGTCCCGCGGGACATGCCGGACCAGCAGGCCGACGCCGGCGAGGACCCGTGGGAGGTCGCCCCGGGCCCCACGATCCCCAGGGAGGGCACCGACGGGGACGACGACCGCGCGGACGGCCGGGGTGCCGACGCCGCCGAGTCCGCCGACGTACCCGACACGGACGAGGCGGGGACGGGCCGGCAGGGGGCGCCGCACTCGGGCGCCGTCCACCCCGAACACCCCGTGCCCGACGAGTCGTCGGGCTGACCGCCGGCCCGCACGGGGCGCGAGGCCGGCGTTCAGCCGGCCTTGCGCCCCCGCAGCGGCTCCGTCTGCGCCCCCGCTCCCTCCTGCAGACCCTGCAGGAACTCCTGCAGCACCTCGGTCGCCGTACGCTCCGGCCGCCAGCCGAGCTCCGCACGCGCGCGCGTGCAGTCCAGCAGGGGCAGTCGCAGTACCGCGTCGAACAGGTGCGGCGAGGCCGGCAGCAGATGCAGCCCCCACGCGGCGGCGATCGCCGAGCGCGCCGCGGAGCGGGGCAGCCGCACCCGGCGGGTGCCGAGCATCTCGCCCAGCAGATCGGCGTCGACCGGGGGATCGGCCGCCAGGTTGAAGGCGCCGCGGACATCGGAGCGCACGGCGAGCCGGTAGGCGTTCGCCGCGTCGTCGGTGTGCAGCACCTGCGCCCGCAGCCCGGGCACGTCCGGCAGGAAGGGCAGCAGCTCGGGACGGGCCAGCGGCCCCGGCAGGAAACGCCCGCCGAAGATCCGGCGCTGCTCGCTCGCCGACGCCCGCTTGAAGAGGAACGCGGGCCGCATCCGCACCACCCGGATGCCGGGATGATCACGTTCGAAGATGTCCAGGGCCCGTTCCAGGTAGGCCTTCTCCCGGCAGTAGGCGGCGTCCGGCCAGCCGTGCGTCGGCCAGGACTCGTCCACTGCGCGGTCCTTCGGCCCCGGCGAGTACGCGCCGACCGACGAGGCGTGCACCAGCGCCGGCACCCCCGCGGTGGCCGCCGCCTCGAACACCCTCAGGGAGCCGAGGACGTTCGTCCGCCAGGTCGTCGCAGGATCGTGCGTCGGCTGGAACGCCCAGGCCAGATGGACGACGGCGTCGGCGCCCGAGAAGTGCCCGACCAGGTCGGCCCGCTCGGAGGCCACGTCGACGGCGGCCCAGTCCGTCTTCGGAGGCGACCAGTCGGGGAGCCGCCGGGCCAGGCCCAGCACGGATCCCACCTCCGGGTCCTCCGAGAGCAGACGCACCACACTGGTGCCCACGTTGCCGGTGGCGCCCGTGACCACGACCCTGCTGCCCGTCGCGCTGTTCACTGCCCGCTCCTCTCGGCCGTCGGGTGAGGCGGAGGCCGCCCGGGTACCCCTGCGTCCCGGATACACGCGGAGCGACGGGGCGGACGGCACGGGGCGGCGGGGTGGACGGCGCGGGCCGCGGCAAGGCGAGGAAAAGAAGAGCCCCGACCGGACGGGGGAATCACGGTCGGGGCGGTCTGGGTGGGGCACGGATGGCGGTCGCCTCTCGGCGAAAGGCTCCACAGGGCTTCAGCCGAACGATCGTCCCTGTGGGCAATAGGTGAGGCCCGGGGACACTGTCCCATCCGTACCCACGCCTCGTTCAACGGGGAAGACCCCGTGGGTGTTCCGCTTTCCGTCCCGTTCTGCGGTGATCTGCGTCACTCGTCCTGGTGGGCCTGTTCATCGCGGTCATCGCGGTTGTCCCGGCGGTCCCGGTCATCCCGGCGGTCCCGGCCGACCGGAACGGTCTCCGCCCACAGGTTCTCCGCCTGGAGCAGCAGCGTGCCCAGGACCGCGGCCCGCGCCGCCTCCTGCCCGGCGTGCTCCCGCAGCCCTTCCTGCAGCCGCAGGTGCAGCTCCTCCAGCGTCGCTTCGGCCGGGATCCCGGCGGCGGTGTCCGGTCCGTCGCCCAGCAGCCGGCCGGCCTCCGCGTGACAGGCGTCCCCGATCAGCTCCAGCAGCCGCGCGTACCGCTCCAGCACCGGCCCCTCGGGCGGGGCCGGCGTCCGGTTCTCGTCGGCCGCCACCGTCAGCGTCCGGATCAGCGCCGTCACGTGTCCGGTGACCCTGCTCCACCGCTGGTCCTCCTGCTCGGGTGGCACCGCCACGGGAACACGGTGCAGGGCGCGCAGCGGGCCGTACGTCAGGCGCAGGCTCTCCTGGCTCCAGCCGCGCGCCGAGCGCAGCGCGTCGAGGCGGTGCTGCAGCCGCGCGGCGGCGCTCGACCAGCCGGCGGCGGTCTGCGCGTCCCACGCGCAGTCCCGCAGGTCGGCGGCGAGGGAGTGCAGGACGTCGCCCGTCTCCCGGGCGAGCGCCGCGAGGTTCTCCCGTACGTCGCGTAGGTGGATCGGCGGCAGCACCAGCGCGTTGACGGCGACGCCGATGACCGCGCCGAGTGCCGCCTGCCCGACCCGGTGCCCGACCGCGGACGCGGAGACGGCGCCGGAGGCCAGGGTGAACACCGCCGTCGTGGCCGCGTAGACGCCCTGCTGGCCGAAGCGGTGCCAGTTGGCGAGCAGCATCAGCAGCGGCAGGCACAGCGCGAGCGCCCCCGTGGTGTCGTCGGTGACCGCCTGGGCCCCCGACGCCACCAGCGTGCCGGCGCACATCGCCGTGAACAGCTGCGTCGCCTGCCGGACCGAGCTGTACACGGTGGCCTGCACCAGCACCACCGCCACCCACGGCGCCATCAGTGCCATCGGGTCGCCCATCCAGACCTGGGCGATGCACCAGGCGAGCAGCCCCGCCCCCGCCGCCTTCAGCGACTGCACGACCAGGTCGCGTTCCCGGCCCGGTCCGCTCCAGGCGGCCCGGGCGGCCCGCCCGACGGCGGCCGCCTCCCGCCGCACCGTGTCCGCCGGCCGCGCACCCCGGACCGCCTCCCGGAGACCGCGCAGCCACGCCCGTCGGGTGTCCCCGTCGGCGGACCGGGCATCCGAGGGCCGGGCGTCCGCGGGCCGGGCGTCCGAGGGCCGGGCGTCGGCAGAGCGGCCCTCCTCGGTGCGGGCGTCCGTGGTACGGGCGTCGGCGCGGCGGGCGCCGGTGGACGCCCGGTCCGCCGTGGCAGGGACGTCACCGGGCCGGGCGCCGGCGGACCCGGCGGCGTCGGCGGCGTCGGCCTGCCGGGGGCCCGGCGGCCGGGCGTCCGCGGGCCGGCCGCCACCGGCCGGCGCCCCGTCGGCGCTCCTCCGGCGCCGTACCGCGCCGCCCTGTGCCCCGGTCCTCCGGGCCGTCCGCCGTACGGCCCGGGCCGTACGTCCCACCGCTTCCCTCACACGCGTCATGCGCTGCCGGGTATCCGCGTGACCGGGTGTTTCATGCCAGCGGGCTGTCCGCGAGGGAGGCCAGCAGGTGCGCGGGATCGGCGTAGACCGCGTCCGCGCCCGCCTCCTCCAGGTCGGCGCGGGGGATGCCGCCGCACAGGACGCCCACGCAGCGCACCCCGGCCCGGCTGCCCGCGCGCATGTCCCAGACGGTGTCGCCGACGAACACCGCCCGCTCGGCGGGCACCCCGGCCAGTTCCAGAGCGTGCTCCACCGGCTCCGGCGCGGGCTTGCCCGCGTCGACGTCGTCGGCGCCGGCGGTCGCGGCGATCGCGTCGTCGGCGTCGATGGCCCGGCGCAGCGCGTCCAGCTCGGCACCGCCCGCGGAGGTGGCCAGCACCACCTTCCAGCCGCCGCCGGCCAGGCGCCGCAGCAGGTCCCCGGCGTCCGGCAGGGCGGGCAGCCGGTCGAAGTACTGCCCGTACAGCGCCTTGTGCGCGGCGCTCAGCGCGGCGTCCTGGTCCTTGTCGCGGTCGTCGCCGAGCAGGTGGCCGACGAGGTCCGTGGAGGGCAGGCCCACGGCCCGGTGGACGGCGTGCATGGGCACCCGGTGACCGGCCTGCCGGAACGCCTCCCACCACGTCACGACATGCAGGTGATTGGTGTCGACGAGGGTCCCGTCGACGTCGAACACGGCCGCCCGTTCCATGCACCGGTTCCTTTCCTGGGGTTCTCGCGATCTTGCGTTCTCGCGTTCTCACGCCTCGTTCCCGCGGCGGGTACCACCTCGGCGGCCCGCCACTCCGGCCGCCACTCCGGCCCACCCCTCCGGCCGGCGTACGGCCCCGGCGCGGACGCGGTACGACGGCGCAGGGGACCGCTCCGGCGGGAAGGCGATCCGGCCCAGGTCCTCGGCGGGCTCCCAGCACCACCCCCTGCGCCGCTCTCGTCCCTCGCGGGTGTCCCTCCAGGTTTCCCCGTCGCCCCGCGGGCCGCACGCGGGACGTCGCGGTTTGCCGGTGACCCACCCGGGTACTGCGGTGGCCCGTCACGCTTCCCGTGCCGACGAGGAGGACACACGTGCCCACCCTCACCGCATCCGCCCCCAAGGTGGCCGTCGTCACCGGTTCCGACTCCGGGATCGGCCGCGCCACCGCCGTCCGCCTGGCCGAGGCGGGGATGGACATCGGCATCACCTGGCACACCGACGAGAAGGGCGCCGAACGGACCGCCGAGGAGGTCCGCGCCCTGGGGCGGCGGGCCGAGATCGCCCAGGTGGACCTGGCCCGGCTGCCTCAGGCCGCGGACACCGTCGACGAACTGTGCAAGCGGCTCGGCCGTATCGACGTCCTGGTCAACAACGCCGGTACGGGCACGGCGACGCCCTTCCTCGACCTGGGCCTGGACGACCTGCGCCACGTCCTCGACGTCGACCTGGCCGGACCCTTCCTGTGCGGGCAGCGGGCGGCACGGCGCATGATCCGGCAGGGCGACGGCGGCCGGATCGTCAACGTCACCTCCGTGCACGAGCACCAGCCGCGGGTGGGCGCCGCCCCGTACTGCGCGGCCAAGGGCGGCCTCGGGCTGCTCACCCAGGTCATGGCGATCGAGCTCGCCGAGTACGGCATCACCGTCAACGCGGTCGCCCCCGGCGAGATCGCCACCCCCATGACCGGCCAGGAGGACACCGACCCGCACACCGAGCACCGGCCCGGCGTGCCGCTCGGGAGGCCCGGCGACGCCCGCGAGGTCGCCGCGGTGATCGCCTTCCTCGCCGGGCCCGACGCCTCGTACGTCACCGGAGCCTCCTGGAGCGTGGACGGCGGCATGCTGCGGATGGGCCCGATGGCCGGATCGCACCTGACCGGCGACGACTGGCGGCGTCCCTGAGCGGACCGCCGTGCGGCCGCGTTCGGTCGCGTTCGGCCGCCCGGTCACGCAGGGCGCGAGCGAGGCGGCAGTGTCCGGCCTCCTTCGCGAATGACGTGAATCGGTCATTGAGGGGCATTGCGCTCTACGCTCTCTGTATGACCGAAATCGCGAGCCCGTACATCGCCCGTCCGAGGATCATGGTGCTCGGGGTGCAGCCGGGCACCCCGCCGTTCCGGATCGTGGAGATCGACGGCCAGGTGGTCGGTGAGGCGAGGACCGTCATCGACGTGCTGGAGGCCGCCGCCGCGTTCGGCATCACGGTCCACGACCTGGACGATCCCGAGGTGATCCGCTGGGTGGGCGGCGACAAGTTCACCTGGACCCGGCACTAGCACGGCCACCGTGCCGGATGGGGAACGGTCCCGCCGGGGCCGGCCCGGCCCGCTCACCCGCCCGTCCACCCGCGCCGGAGCCGCGCCGCCCGGAGGGACCCTCGGGGTCCGCCGGTCCGCCGGTCCGCCCTGGAGCCCGGCGCGGACCGGCAGCGGGTGCCGCAGGCCCTACCGCGCGGGCTTGCGCGCGTGCACCGCGCGGCTCAGGCGCCGCCCCAGGAGCAGGTAACCGGCGAGCGCGCCCGTGGTGTTGAGGATGACGTCGTCGACGTCGAAGGCCCGCCCGGTGACCAGCGCGCCCTGTGCGAACTCCACCAGCAGCATGACCAGGGCGGTCAGCAGCAGGACGCGCAGCAGCCCCCGGGTCCGCGGGGCGACGACCGGGACCAGCACGCCGAAGGGGACGCCGAGCAGCAGGTTCCCGCCGATCTGCTTGACGGCGTCGCGCAGCGCAGGCTGGTCCAGGTACGCCTCCAGGGAGCGGCCCGGGTGCAGGTTGGTGTGGGTCAGCGACTCCGAGGCGGGGGAAGGGTGCAGGGTGAGCCGTGCCAGGACCACCGCGAACGCCACCATGAACGCGAACGCGCACACCATCGCGAGCAGGCGCAGGGGCAGCGGCAACGGGCGCCGTTCGTGCCGGGCGGGGGCCTCCGGCTCGGCGGCGCGGGGGCGCCGCGGGGAACGCGGCCAGGGGAGCGCACGGGTCATGAGGTGTCCTTAAGAATGTTGGGCGGTCCGGGAGGACCGGGTGTGGCTGATGAGGTGTTTGCCGTTGATGGCTCCCGGAGAATGGCCGCCCGGTCCTCCGG
>NZ_JBEXTV010000043.1:0-68299 GCF_040628835.1 Streptomyces sp. NPDC006134
CATCAGCGTCCTGTTCGCCATGCTCCGCGACGGAACCTTCTACGAACCGAGAAGCCCTCGACTCGCTTGACGAAGGACATAGAGGCACCCCCCCGAGTACGCTGGCCGGATCGGGCAGTCTCCGGCACATGGGAGCAAGCATGAGCGCCGCACGCGACTACGGCCTGGACGACGACTACGAGTGGCCCCGCCCGCCGGTGGGCGGCTGGACGGCGGACGACCTCGACGAGCTTCCCAACCTCCCCCCGCACACAGAGCTGATCGACGGGAGCCTCGTCCTCGTGAGCCCGCAGACGCGTTTCCACGCGCGCGCCCTGTACCTGTTCGAAAGCGCTCTGCTGGGCCAGGTGCCCGGCGAGTGGGACGTCATCCGTGAGATGACCGTCAAGCTCGACAAGCGCAACAGGCCGGAGCCCGACGTCCTGGTGATGCGCGCGGACGCCGACGCCGGACCGCGGCAGACCTGGTTCCGGCCGGAAGACGTCCTGATCGCCGTCGAGGTGGTGTCCGAGGACTCCGAGGACCGGGACCGCGAGGTGAAACCGCGGAAATACGCGCAAGCCGGCATCCGGCACTTCTGGCGCGTCGAGGAGAACGACGGCCTCCCGGTCGTCTACGTCCACGAACTCGACCCCGCGACCCGGACCTACGGCCTGACCGGCATCTTCCACAACCGCCTCAAGCTCACCGTCCCCTTCCCCGTCGACATCGACCTCACCGCCATCGACCGCCGCCGCTAGGGCCTGTCGCCACCCCGAGCGGGCCCACGGCCCACGGCCCGGGACCCACGGCCCACGGCCCGGGACCCGGCCGCGCGGTGGCCGTGCCCCGCTCCGGAGCCGGGTCAGGGGGCGAGCACCGCCTCCATCACCGCCCGCGCGATCGGCGCCGCCACCCCGCCGCCCGTGATGTCCGCCCGGTCGGCCGCCGCGTCCTCCACCACCACCGCGACCGCCACCTTCGGCTCCAGGTCCCGGTTCCCCTGCGCCCAGGAGACGAACCAGGCGTACGGCAGGCCGGAGTTGCCGACGCCGTGCTGGGCGGTGCCGGTCTTGCCGCCCACCCGGGCCCCGCGGATCGCGGCCTTGGCGCCGGTGCCGTTCTCCACCACGTCGGTCATCAGCTCCTTCAGGAGCACCGCGGTCGACGGGCGCATCGCCTGCCGCACGGGACGGGACCCGGCCGTCGCCACCGTGCCGCCGCCCGCCCGCACCGTCCGCTCCACCAGGTACGGCTCCCGCACCTGCCCCCCGCCCGCCACGGCCGCCGCCACCATCGCCATCTGCAACGGCGTGGCCCGCGTGTTGTACTGCCCGATCGACGACAGCGCCAGCTGCGCCCGGTCCACCGAGGTGTCGAAGGTGCTCCGCGCGACGGAGTAGGGAATCCTCAGGCCGCCGTCGTTGAAGCCGAAGCTCTCCGCGGCCGACGCCATGCGCGCCACGCCCACGTCCACGCCCAGCTTGGCGAACACCGTGTTGCAGGACCACTCGAACGCCTCCCGCAGCGAGGCGTTCGCACATCCGCGCGCCGCGTTCGTCAGCCTGGTCCGCGTCCCGGGCAGGGGGTACGGGTCGGGGGAGCGGGTCGGCGCGTCCAGGTCCCGCACCACGCCCGCGTCCAGCGCCGCCGCCGCGGTGACCACCTTGAACGTCGAGCCCGGCGGATACGTCTGCCGCGCCGCCCGGTTCAGCATCGGCCGGTCCGGGTCGCGGTTGAGCCGGGTCCAGGAGCGGGCGGTGGCCGTGCCGTTGCCGGACAGCTCCCCGGGGTCGTACGACGGTGTCGACACCAGCGCCAGGATGCGGCCGGTGGACGGCTCGATCGCAGCCACCGCCCCCTTGCGCCGGCCCAGCCCCCGGTACGCCGCCCGCTGCGCGGCCGGGTCGATGGTGGTCACCACGTCCCCGCCGGGGTTGCGTTCCCGGGCGCCGTCCCCCCACAGCGGGAACGGCGAGAGCATCGGGTCCGTGCCCGACAGCACCCCGTCCTCGGCGTGCTCCAGCAGCGTCGTGCCGTACTCCTGCGAGGCGAAGCCGGTGACCGGCGCGTACAGCGGGCCGTCGGCGTACGTCCGTTCGTAGCGCAGGTGCTCGCTGGTGTCGCGGGAGCCGGTGACGGGCTCGCCGCCGACCAGGATGTCGCCGCGCGGCTGCTGGTAACGGGCGATCTCCGGGCGGCGGTTGGCGGGGTTGGACTCGTAGGAGGGGGCCTGCACGATCTGGACGCGGGCGGCGTTCACCAGCAGGGCGACCAGCAGCAGGGCGCAGAAGGCGGCGGCACGCCGGATGTACCGGGTCACGGGGCCTCCCCGCCGGCGGTGCCGCTCATGGCGCCACCCGGCCGTCGTACGGGCGGCGGGCCGAGTCGCTGACGCGGATCAGCAGCGCCACGATCGCCCAGTTGGTGACCACCGACGACCCGCCCTGCGCCAGGAACGGCATCGCCATGCCGGTCAGCGGGATCAGCCCCGTGACCCCGCCGGCGATCACGAACACCTGGAGCGCCACGATCGAGGCGAGCCCCACCGCGAGCAGCCGGCCGAAGGGGTCGCGCAGCAGCAGGCCCGCCCGGTAGCCGCGCTCCACCAGCAGCGCGTACAGCAGGAAGATCGCCGTCAGCCCGGCGAAGCCCAGCTCCTCCCCGGCCGTGGCCAGGATGAAGTCCGACTTGGTGGCGAAGCCGATGAGGGAGGAGTGGCCGAGCCCGAGCCCCGTGCCGGTCACCCCGCCCGCCGCGAACGAGAACAGCGACTGGGCGAGCTGGTTGGGGCCCTGCCCCGCCTCGATCGAGGCGAACGGGTGCAGCCAGTCCTCGATCCTGCCGTGCACGTGCGGCTCCAGCCGGCCCACCGCCACCGCCCCCAGCGCGGCCAGCAGCAGCCCGACGGCGATCCAGCCGGTGCGGCCGGTGGCCACGTACAGCAGGACGACGAAGAGGCCGAAGAACAGCAGCGAGGTGCCCAGGTCCCGCTCCAGGACCAGCACCCCCACACTCACCAGCCACACCGCGACGATCGGCCCGAGCACCCGCCCGGTGGGCAGTTGCAGCCCCCACACCCGGCGGCCCGCGTACGCCAGCGCGCTGCGGTTGGCGGCCAGGTACGCGGCGAAGAACACCGCCAGCAGCACCTTCGCGAACTCGCCCGGCTGGATGGAGAAGCCGGCGATCCGGATCCAGATGCGGGCCCCGTTCACGGCCGGGAACAGGATCGGCACCGTCAGCAGGACCAGGGCGGCGGCGACACAGACGTACGCGTAGCGCTGGAGCAGCCGGTGGTCGCGCAGGACGAGGACGACGACGATGAACAGCGCCACCCCCAGCGTCGACCACACCAGCTGGGTGGGGGCCGCCCGGTCGCCCGGCGTCTCCAGGTCGAGCCGGTAGATCAGCACCAGGCCCAGGCCGTTGAGCAGGACGCCGATGGGCAGCAGCAGCGGATCGGCGTACGGCGCCCGCAGCCGCACCGCGAGATGGGCGAGCAGGGCCAGCACGCCGAGCCCGGCGCCGTAACCGGCGGCGCCGGGCGGGACCGTGCCGTGCCGGGCGAGGCCCACACCGCAGTAGCCGAACACGCAGAGCAGGACGGCCAGGACGAGGAGGGCCAGCTCGACGCCGCGGCGCCGGGGGAGGCGGGCGGCGCGGACGGGTGCGTCCGCCGCCGCCACGGTGATTCCGGTTCCGGCCTTCGTCATGTCCGGAACTTACCCAAATGGTGCGTTGTGCGCTCCGTGGGCATCAGCACCAGCGCGGCGCGGGGCCGATGTTGTCGATGTAACGGGCGGACCCCCACGCCCAGGTGCCGTCCGCGAGGAGGTACCAGAGCGGGTTGCCCTTCACGGACTCGCCTCCGGTCTTGCAGTGGATGGAGACGGTCTCACCCCGGTGGGCGTACCGGATGACCTGGGAGCCGCGGTTCGGCGCGCTGCGCAGGGCGAGCCGGCCGGCCGTGACGACCCCCTTGTACCGGCCTGGGTCGTGATGGTCGCCGCGGTGACCGTCCCCGCCGCGTCCGTTGCCGCCGAGGCCGTTCCCGCCGCTGTAACCGCTGTAGCCGCCGGTGCCGGGGTCGTCCCCCAGGGCGTCGTGTGCGGCGGCGGGGGTGACGGCGGCCGCGGCGGCGAGCACGCCGGTGGCGGCAGCTATGGCGAGACGGCGGGCGGTGGTGTGGGAGAGGCGGGTGGACATCGGAGTACCTCCTGAGGGGCGAAAGGGGTGGAACGGACTCACAGCCACATGAAGTGACCAATCGCCACATTAGGAGCGGGGTCCGGGGCGCGCCCGTCGCAGTGCGCCATCGGGGAGTGGTTGCCGGGTTGAGGGCCCGTCAGGGGTGGGGTGGGGGTTCCCTGGGGCGGCGATGGGTGGTCAGGTTTCAGCGGTGGGTGGTCAGGGAGGTGGTGGAAGTGTCAGCGTCGCCACCGCCCCGCCGTCCGGCGCGTTCGCGAACTCCAGCCGCGCGCCCAGCACCTCCGCCTGGCCGGCCGCGATCGTCAGCCCCAGCCCGTGCCCCTTCGCCCCGCCCTCCGTACGGAACCGCTGGGGCCCGTGCGCGAGAAGGTACTCCGGATAGCCCTCCCCGTGGTCCCGCACGGTGACGACCGGCCCGTCCACGGTCAGCACCACCGGCGCCCGCCCGTGCCGGTGCGCGTTGGCGACCAGGTTGCCGAGCACCCGCTCCAGCCGCCGCCGGTCCGTCTCGACCGACACGTCCCGGACGACCCTGACCTCCGTGGGCCCGGCGCCCGCGGCCCTCGCCGCCCGCACCACCCGCTCGGCCAGCGGCCCGAGCTGCTCGGTGTCCGCGTCCAGCCGCTCCCGCCCGGTGTCCAGCCGGGAGATCTCCAGCAGGTCCTCGGTGAGCGTGCGCAGCGCCGCCACCCGGTCCCGGACCAGCTCGGTGGGCCGGCCCGGCGGCAGCAGCTCGGCCGCCGCGTGCAGCCCGGTCAGCGGGGTGCGCAGCTCGTGCGCCACGTCCGCGGTGAACCGCTGCTCGGCGAGGAGTTTGCCCTGGAGCGACGCCGCCATCGAGTCCAGCGCGGCGGCGACCGCCGCCACCTCGTCCTGCGGCCGGGCCGGGTCCTTCGTACGGGGGTCGCCGACGCGGGCGTCCAGGTCGCCCGCGGTGATCCGCCGGGCCACCCGGGCCGTGGTGTGCAGCCGCCTCGTCACCCGCGTCACCGCGAACGCGCCCACCAGCAGCGTCGCCCCGATCGCCAGGGCCGACGACCATACGATCGCCCGGTCGAGCCCGTCGATGGTGCGGGCCTGCTGCGCGTAGTCGATCCCCACGGCGAGGGCCCGGCCGCCGTCGGCGGGACCCGCCGCCCACATCGTGGGCCGCCCGCGGTACTCGGCGACCATCGTGCCCCGCTCGCCGCCCGCCGCCATCCTCCGCAGCGACTCGGGCAGCCCCGGCGGGTCCAGGCCCGCGCCCCGCCGCAGCGTCTCCCCGGCCTCGTAGGACTCCGTCGCCTCCGCCAGCCGCTGCAACGCCCGGTCCCGGGCCTGTCCGACGGTCTGATGCGTCACGGAGACGTGGACGAGCGCGCCGAGCAGCGCGGCGAGCGCGCAGCACATCACCGTGATGAAGGCGGCGGCCTTCACCGCGAGCGTGCCCGCCCGCCGGGGCAGCAGGTGCCTCGGACGGAGCCTCATCGGGCGCTCGCGGAGGAGGGGGACGGCGACGGGGAGTGGGACGGCGACGGGGAGTGGGACGGCGAGGAGGACAGGGAGGCGGAGGGGCGCGGCGCGGCCCCGCGCTTGCCGGTGCGCAGCATCTCGTCGTGCGTCAGGAGCATCGCGCGCTGGTCCGGGTCCCAGGTCCACTGCACGCGGTACTCGTACCCGGCCAGGTCGGACGGCGAGCGGATGATCACCGACCGCCCGGCCAGCTCGACCGCGCCGACCGCGTCGTTGTGGGACATGACCTGCACGAGCCGGTGGCCGATGACGGTGTAGACGCGCACCGCCGTCTGGCCGGTCGGCGGCAGCCGGAACCCCAGTGTCATGTCCTCGCGTCCGTCGCCGGTCAGGTCGCGGTAGTACGGCTCCAGGAGCGGGCACCGGCTCCGGACGCCGCCCGGGCCGCAGTCGTCCATCCGGCGTGCCGTCTCCCGGTACGGCGCCTTGCCCTTGGAGTAGTCGTCCGGGTGCGCCGCGATCTCCGCCCGTACCACCGCCGCCGGGTCCACCGCGCGGATGTCGTCCCCCGGCACCGTCACGCCTTTGACGGTCTCGGTGTCGGCCTCGTCGAAGTCCCAGGCCGGACTGGACGCCGGCGGCAGGTCCGGCCACAGCCGCGCCGGGCCGACCGCGGTCGGCGTCGCCCCCGCACCCCGCAGCCCGCCCGCGTCACCGCAGCCGGCCGCGGCGGCGAGGACCAGGGCGGCGACGGCCGTACGGCGGGCCGCGCGCAGGTGGCGGCTGAGAGGCACTGCACTCCTGGGGGTCGAGGGGTGACGGGGACCGCGTACACCTTATTCACATGATTCGCACGGACGTCCTTTTTGCGGGTGCGGGTGCGGGTGCGGGTGCGGGTGCGGGTGCGGGTGCGGGCGCGGGCGCGCGGGCGGGGCCGTCCCCACCCGCGGCTACTCGGCCAGTTCCTCCAGCAGCCGGGCCGTGGACAGCCCCGCCCGCAGGTACTCCACGAACCGTTCATTGTGCAGCGCCCAGGGCGAGCGGCGGGCCCGGACCAGCCGGATCGCCTCCTCGGCGGAGCGGCCCTGCCGGATCAGCACCTGCGCGACGACCAGACCGGACCGGTTGTACCCGTGGTAACAGCGGACGAGGACCCTCCGGCCCGCGCCCAGGGCCGCGTCCGCCGCCTCGGCCAGCCGCATCACCCCGGCGAGCTGGGTCCCGTCCAGCGGGCCGTCGGGGATCGGCCAGACATGGTGCTCGACGCCCGGGTCCGGCCCGTGTCCGGGCAGGCGCAGCAGGGTCTGCACGAGATCGAACTCGTCCCGCACCACGGCGAACTCCAGCCGCCCGGAGCCCTTGCGGAACTCGTGCCCGCCCATCCACAGCCCGGGCACGATCTCGTTCCACGGACTGTCCGGGGCCGGTACGTCGGGCCGCTTCCCAGGCGTCCGCAACGGCGCCTCCCCCCCGATCCCTCGCCGCCTCCTGCCGGTTCCCGTCAACGGTAGCCGGGTTCTTGCCCGTGGAGCACCCCGCCTGTTCCCATGGTCATGGGGTGATGGTGCATGAGCGGAGCGCGCGTCGTACCGGCCTGGCGGCACGGACAGGAACGCCTGTACGTCTGCCTCCCGGACGGCAGGAACATCGCCTGGTACGACCGTGATGCCGCCCGGGTCAACCTGCTCGCCGACGACCACCGGGCGGACGCCCTCGAAGCCCTGGGCCCCTTCCTCACCGGCCCGGTCACGGTGGGACCGCCCCCGGTGCCCACCCCCGCCGAGCTCGCCCGCCTGTCCCTCCACCCGGACGACGACCTCGCCCCCAACCGCCCCGGCGAGGCCCACCTGGTCGCCCTGGACCGCGACCCCGGCCCGGCGCACCGCCTGCGCCCCGACCCGCGCCGCCGGGCGCTGGCCGCGGAAGAGGCGGTGGGGGAGGCCCTGGACCGCCTCGACGGGGCCGGCTGGCGCACCCTGCACTCCGTCCCGCTGCCCGGCGGCGACCGCATCCACCACCTGCTGATCGGCCCCGGCGGCCTCTTCGCCGTCCACGCGCTGTACGCCCGCAGGCAGCGGGTCCGGGTCGCCGACCCGCTCGTCACGCTGGGCCGCCGCGCACCGCAGCCGCTGCTGCGCCGGGTCCGCGCCGACGCCGACCGGGCGTCCCACGCCCTGACCGCCGAGGTCCGCGCCGTGCTGGCCCTCGTCGGCCCGGCGGACGTGTCGGTCGCGGTCCCGCCGCGCGCGGTCCGCGTCCTCCACGACGGCGAGCTGGCCGGCCTGGCCCGCCGGGGCGGGGTGCTCAAGCCGGCCGACGTCGAGGCCCTGCACGCGATGGCCCGGGACCGCTCCACGTGGACGCGGGTGTGAGACGCCGGGCGCGCTCCCCACCCGCCGTCCCGACGGTGGGCGCCCTACGATGAGAATCTCGCGAAGCGTGACAAAAGCCCCCCATGCGGAAATGCGGACATGGGGCGACGCGACCACCGAGATCACCGATCGGAAGGGTGCTGAACGTGAGATCCATCTGGAACGGCGCCATCTCGTTCGGCCTGGTGAGAATCCCGATCAAGCTGGTGAACGCCACCGAGAGCCGTACGGTCCTCTTCCGCCAGATCCACGCAGAGGACGGCGGACGGATCCGCCACCGCAAGGTGTGCGAGCTGGAGGACCGCGAGGTCGCCCAGGCGGAGATCATCAGAGGGTACGAGGACGCGGACGGCACGATCATCCCGATCACGGACGAGGACCTGGCCCACCTGCCGATCCCGACCGTGAAGACGATCGAGATCGTGGCCTTCGTGCCGGCCGACCGCATCGATCCGCTCCAACTGGATGCCGCGTACTACCTCGCGGCGAACGGGGCCCGCGCCGCCAAGCCGTACACGCTGCTGCGCGAGGCCCTCAAGCGCAGCAACCGGGTCGCGATCGCGAAGTTCGCGCTGTACGGCCGGGAGCGTCTGGGCATGCTACGGGTGATCGGCGACGCGATCGTGATGCACGGCCTGCTGTGGCCGGACGAGGTACGCGCCCCCGAGGGCGTCGCCCCGGCCGCGAACGTCACGATCCGCGACAAGGAGCTGGGCCTCGCGGACGTCCTGATGGACACCCTCGGCGAGATCGACCTCGACGACCTGCACGACGAGTACCGCAAGGCCCTGGAGGAGGTCATTCTCGCCAAGGCCACCGGCGAGGCGCTCCCGGAGGCCCCCGAACCGACGCCTCCGGGCCGGATCCTGGACCTGATGACGGCCTTGGAGGAGAGCGTGCGGGCGGCGCACGAGTCCCGGGAGGGGAAGGGGCCGGAGCCCACGGCGCGGAGGACGACCGCGCAGAAGAAGACGGCGACCGCGAAGTCGACGACCCCGGAGAAGCCGACCGCGAAGAAGCCGACCGTGAAGCAGACGACCGCGAAGCAGACGACCGAGGACAAGACGACGGGGAAGGAGACGTCGGCGAAGAAGAAGACGGCGTCCCAGAGCCGCAGCCGCAGCCGCAGCCGCAGCCGCAGCCACAGCGCCTGACGCCACCGCCAGGGAATGGCCCGCCCACGGTCCGGTCCCGAACGGTCGCCCACCCGGGACCGTCCGCCGGAACGGGGACCGGCCGTCACCCCCCGCCCCCAGCCTCCCGTCTCCCGCCCCCGCCCTTCGGCCTCACCGGCTCGTCCGGCCGGAAGACCCCGTCAGCCGCAACTCCACGGCTCCGGCTGCCGCGGCGGCGACCAGGAAGCGGACGGTACACAGCGGGCACCCGGGCCGGCCGGGCGGGTCTCCACCGCCCCCTCGGCCGCCCCGCCGACCGGACGCGCGGTCGCCGTGGGCAGTTCCTCGGGGGCGTCCTCCAGCTGCTGCACGGTCGCCGGCCCCGGCCCGTTGCCGGGCACGCCCGAACCGGTCGGCAGCCAGGACCACGCCGCCAGGGCCAGAGCGACCGCGGCGGCCGTACCGGCCACCCGGCCCGCACGGCGGAGCCGGGCACGCCGGTCCAGGTTCCGCCAGAGCGGGCCGCCCCATGGCTCCTCCGGCTGCCACAGCTCGCCGACGGCACCTGTCGCGGCGTTCCCCCGGTCGTCGTACGGACACCCCGCCCGCCGTTCCACCCACCGTTCCGCTTCGGCCGTGTCCGGCGGCCCGGGGAAGCGGCCCGGCGCCCGCTCCCACGCGGAGGGCTCCCGGGGAGCGGAACCCCGGATGGCGTCCTCGCTGTCGGCCAGGAACTTCTGCCAGACCTCCTCGGGAACGCCCGGCGTCCCCTCCGGTCCTCCCAGCGTGTCACCGCTGCCGGGCCCCAGCGTGGTCACGGTCCCCTTCTCCTCCTCGTACACGGTCGCGGGCGACGGCCGGGTGGGGAAGCGGGGCGGAGAACCGTCCTCCGCCCGATCGTCGCAAGGCACGGAGCCGACCACCAGCGGCCGAGCCCATTCTCCCGGACTTTTCAGATCATCCGATCGCACCCGGTCCGCTCACCGCAGAGGACCACCGGGGTGCGGGGAAAGACCGGGGCGCGCGTGAGGGCTGAGGCGCGGGCGAGAGGGCCGGAGCACGGACGAGGAGGCCGAACTCCGTCCGTACGCGGGCACGTCCGCCGGTGGCTCTCACGGCGGGACCCGCGCCGGGCGCCACCGCGGACGCACACTCCGCACCACGCGCTCGCTCGAACAGGTTAATCGGACGGCACCAGCGGTTGCGGGGTGCCGCCCGGGGCACGACGTGAGAGCCACCGGCGGACGTGCCGGAGCCGTCCCCTCTCGGCCCCCCTGCTCGTCCCCCTCTCGAAGCCCCTGCTCATCTCCCTCTCGAAGCCCTCGCCGCCCCCTCTCAGAGCCCTCTCTGTCCCCTTCTCAGAGCCCTGGCCATCCCCTTCTCGGAGTTCTTGGAGCCCCTGTGGAAGCAGTGGAAGCAGTGGAAGCCGCCTGGTCCTGCCCCTTCGACTTCGCGGAGGCACTCGAATTCGACCCACTCCTGCGGAAGTTACTGGAGGAACGCCCCATCGCCCGGATCACCATGCCGTACGGCGAGGGCGAGGCATGGCTGGTCACCCGGTACGACGACGTACGCGTCGTCACCACCGACCGGCGCTTCAGCCGCAAGGCGGTCGCCGGGCGCGACTTCCCGCGCATGACCCCCGAACCCATCGTGCAGTCGGAGGCCATCAACCTGATGGACCCGCCCGCCGTCACCCGCCTGCGCGGGCTGGTGGCCAAGGGCTTCGCCCCCGGCCAGGTGGAGCGGATGCGGGTGCGCACCGAGCGCGTCGTGGACGACCTGCTGTCCGCCATGGCCGCCTCCGACGCCCCCGACCTGTTCGCCCACCTCGCCTCGCCGCTGCCGATGCACACCATCTGCGAGGTACTGGACATCCCCGAGCCCGACCGCGCACGGCTGCGGCGCAACGCGCTGACGATGATGAACATCGGCGCCGCCGGCAAGGAGGCCGCCGTACGCGCCAAGGCGGAACTGCGCGCCTACTTCACCGAACTGACCGCCGAGCGCCGCCGCTACCCGGGCCAGGACCTGATCAGCTCGCTGGCCACGGCCCGGGTCGGCGACGACCTGCTGGACGACGACGAACTGGCGGTGATGGCGATGGTGCTCCTCATCACCGGCCAGGACACCACCACCTACGAGATCGCCAACCTGAGCTACCTGCTCCTGACCCGCGACGACCTGCTGTCCGCGCTCCGGGACCGGCCCGAGCTGCTGCCCCGGGCGCTGCAGGAGATGCTGCGCCACATCCCGTTCCGCAAGGGCGTCGGCATCCCGCGGGTCGCCACCGAGGACGTGGAGCTGAGCGGCGTGACCATCCGCGCCGGCGACGTGGTGCACGTCTCCTACCTCACGGCCAACAGGGACGCGGAGAAGTTCCCGAACCCCCACGACATCGACCTGACCCGGCCCTCCGTACCGCACATGACCTTCGGCTGGGGCTCCCACCACTGCCTGGGCGCACCCCTGGCCGAAATGGAGATGCAGGTGGCGCTGGAGGCGCTGCTGACCCGTTTCCCCCGCCTCCGGCTGGCGGTCCCGCCCGCGGACGTCCGGTGGAACACGACGTCGATCTGGCGGCACCCGCTCGCCTTACCAGTGACCTGGTGACGGCACATTCCCTGGAGGACGACTCTCACCATGCCCATTCTGTGCCGTCCCGCGGTGGCCGTGCCCGAGCACGTGATCACTCAGGAGCAGACGCTGGAACTGGCCCGCCGCACCCACGCCGACCACCCCCAGCTGAACCTGGTCCTGCGCCTGATCACCAACACCGGAGTCCGCACCCGGCACCTGCTGCGGCCCATCGAGGAGACCCTCACCCACCCCGGCTTCGAGGTCCGCAACCAGCGCTACGAGGCGGAGGCCAAGGCCCGCGTACCGGCGGTGGTGCGCCAGGCACTCGCCCACGCAGGCGTCGAGCCCCCCGACATCGACATGATCGTCTACGTGTCGTGCACCGGCTTCATGATGCCGTCGCTGACCGCCTGGATGATCAACACGATGGGTTTCCGCCCGGACACCCGGCAACTGCCCATCGCCCAGCTCGGCTGCGCCGCGGGCGGCGCGGCGGTCAACCGCGCCCACGACTTCTGCACCGCCTACCCCACGGCCAACGTCCTCATCGTCTCCTGCGAGTTCTGCTCCCTCCTCTACCAGCCCACGGACCTCGGCGTCGGCTCCCTGCTGTCCAACGGCCTGTTCGGGGACGCCCTGTCCGCCGCCGTGGTCCGCGGCACCGGCGGCACCGGCATGCGACTGGAACGCAACGCCTCCCACCTGGTCCCGGACACCGAGTCCTGGATCTCCTACGCCGTACGGGACACCGGCTTCCACTTCCTGCTGGACAAACGCGTCCCCGGCACCATGCGGATGCTCGCCCCCGCCCTGCGCGCCCTGACCACCCGCCACGGCTGGGAGGTCGGCGCCCTGGACTTCCTCATCATCCACGCCGGCGGACCCCGCATCCTCGACGACCTGTGCCACTACCTCGACGTGGACGACCACCTCTTCCGCTTCAGCCGCGCCACCCTCACCGAACGCGGCAACATCGCCAGCTCCGTCGTCTTCGACGCCCTGGACCGCTTCTTCGCCGCCGGCGGCACCCACCACGACGCCCGCGGCCTGCTGGCCGGCTTCGGCCCGGGCATCACCGCGGAGATGGTCCTGGGCCGCTGGTCCCCTGCCCCGGCCCCGGCCATCGGCGCACAGCGCCCGGCCACGGCGGCGGAGACGACCGGCAACCCCGTGTGACTCGCGGACGAACACCCACATGGCCGAGGACGCGCCCGGAAGCCTCCCGGCGAACGAACCGCGCCGACACGGAAGACCGCCCTGCCCCTGCGGCACGGCCGGCCCCCGGCACCGGAGCACGGGACCGGCCGGTTCCCCGGCACTCCCACGAACAGGCAGCCCACCTGCCAGGACACCGGCTCCCCCGTCCCGTACACGCCCCGGAAGTACGAGAGCCGCCCCACCGACCGCGTGCGCGGGCCGGACGGCCGACGCGGCAGACCACAGTTCGCGGCAGACCACAGATCACCGACGAGGGTGCTTTCCCGGCACATCGACGGACCGGCCGGCCGGCAGCCATAGGCTGACGGGCATGACGAGCAAGAGCGGAGGCGGGGCGGGAAGAGCCGCGGACGGACTGACCGAGGAAAACCTCAGGGCACTGGCCGGGACCCGTTCCTTCGAACGCGGGCTCGGGTACCTGGACGCGGTCTCCGGAGTCGAGATCGACGACGCCCGGATCACCGCGGCCGTCCACGGCACGGAACGCTACGAGGTGGAACTGGTCCTGGACGACCCCGGGGGCCTGACCGGCACGTGCGACTGCCCGTACGGCCTGGAGGGCAACTTCTGCAAGCACCTGGTCGCACTCGGCCTGACCGTGCTGGCCCGCCGGGAGAGCCTGCCGCGGCAGCGAAAGGCGGCCCGGGACCGCGCACAGACCCTCGACGCCTGGCTGTCCGGCCTGTCCCGGGAAGACCTGCTCGCCCTCGTGCGGGACCAGATCGCCGGGGACCGGCAGCTGCGCCGTCGCCTGGAGCTGCGGGCCGCGAGCGCGCGCGGAGACCTGGCCGGGATCCGGGCCCGCGTCCGTGAGCTGCTCGACATCGGCCCGTTCGCGCAGTACGGGTACGTGGAGTACGCCGACGCCCGCGCCTACGCCGACCAGGCCGGGCAGGCGGTCGCCGCGATCAGGGAGCTGACCGGCTCGGGCCGGGCCGCCGGCGCGGTCGTCCTGGCGCGGGAGGCGATGCGGCTGCTGGCCGAGGCGGCGGAGAGCGTCGACGACTCCGACGGAGGGCTCGGACAGATCGGAGCCGACCTCGCCGACGCCCACCACGCCGCGTGCCGCGCCGCCCGCCCCGACCCGGAGGAACTCGCGCACTGGCTGGCCGACCACATGCTCGGCGAGGCCGACGGACTCACCGGCATCGACCCGCTCGACTACCGGGACATGCTCGGCGAACGAGGAATGGCCGCCCTGCGGGAGCACGCGGTCGAGGCGTGGCAGGGCAACCGCACCGGCTGGGCCGAGAAGTACCTGATGGAACGCCTGGCCAAGGCGGGAGGCGATGTCGACGCGCTGATCGCCGTGCAGGCCGCCGACCTCGCCCCCAGCGGCCACACCCACCTGGTCATCGCCCGGGAACTGGAGGTCGCGGGCCGGCCCGGCGAGGCCCTGTCCTGGGCGGAACGCGGTATCCGGGAAGCCGGGGACCTCGCCGCGGTCGACACCGCCCTCGTCGACCACCTCTGCGACCGCTACGCGACGGCGGGCCGCCTCTTGGACGCCGTCGCCCTGCGCCGCGACCACTTCGGCGCCCGCCGCTCCCCGCTGGCTTACCGCCAACTGCGCACCGCCGCGCTGGCCGCCGACTGCTGGCCGGCAGAGCGCGAGGAGGCCCTGGCCCTGCTGCGCACCGCCGCGAGACGGCCGGGAAGCCCCGAAGGTCCGGTCCTGGTCGACGTCCTGCTCTCCGACGAGGACCTCGACGCCGCCTGGCGAGCCGCCACCGAGACCGGCGCCCACGATCGCCAGTGGCTCACCCTCGCCGACCGCGTCCGCCCCGACCGCCCCGCCGACGCCCTCGGCGTCTACCTGCGCCTGGCCGAACCGCTCACCGAACAGACCGGCAACGCGGCCTACGAGCAGCTCGTCAGCCTGCTGCTGAACATCCGCGACTGCCACCACCGCCTCGGCACGCCGGACGAGTTCACCACGTACGTCACCGCCCTGCGCACCGCCCACAGACGCAAGCGGAACCTGATGCGGCTGATGGACGAACACGGCCTGTGAGACACGACGCCCCGAAGCGCCGGCACGGCCCTCACGGACAGCCCGGCCGGCAAAATCCCGTCACCGACCGTACGCCGCGCCCGCGCCACGGGGCCCGCGACCGCAGTGGCAGCCGACAACACGGACCAGGCCGGCGACGGTGACCTCCAGCGGGGCGCAGGCGGGGCAGTAGGCGATCTCGTCGGGGTTGCCGATGCCGCGGCGAGCCGGCATCCACCGCTGCCGGGTCGGCTCGTCGCCGTCGAACTCCCGGACTGCGGGCAGACGGGCGGCGGCTCAGTCGTAGAACCGGTCGCCTTCGGCTCCGGGGCCCGCCGACAGCCGCCGTCATGTCTCGGGCAGGGCCTGGGCGGGGACATGGCCGATGCGCGGGCCATGGACGGACTGGGACTCGGCACGGCGACGACGCAGGAGAGGCCGTGGTCTTCGAGGAAGCGCCGGAAGCGGGAATCCTCTCCGTAGGAAGAATCCGCAACGACTCGGGCGGTGGGGGCGCAGGAGCCAGGGCACGGCGGATGGTGCCACGGCCGGCTGAAGCCGTCCCGCCCGCTCAACCGGTCGGAGTGCCCTGGTGGAAGTACATCCGCCAGCCCGTCTCCGTCAGACGCCACAAAGAGCTCCGCCATGCCCGACGGCCCTGGTCGTCGGCGAAGTAGGTCAGGTGAACGACGCCCGGAGCGAGGACGACTCCGGACATTTCGCTGACCTCGACCGGGGACTCCGAGGCCACCGAGCCGCCGCTCGTCACCGTGAGGATCGACTCCACGTCCCACCGGCGTCCGGAAGCCCCGATCTCGGTGAACTCCGGATCCAGAAGCTCCAGCACACGGGCCGGGGAAGCGCGCACCGCGGGATCGAGAAGCTCCATCTCCCCGTCGATGGCCGCCTGCACGATCCGCTCACTCTCGTCCGTCATGCGGGAACCCTACGGACGCCGCTTGCCAAGGCACAGCGAATTGATCACACGACGCAGAGACGGCGCGGGGAAGCCGTCACTCTCGCTCTCCGTGCGTGAGGCGGAGGTCTCCAACGGAGTCAGACCGCGATGACCGTGGCATGTCCGCCGCACAGGGCCCTCAGATCCTCTGGATCCGACGTCAGGATGGTGACCGGCCCAGGGGCTGTCAGGGCGGTGGCGGCAAGCATGGCGTCGATGGCGTACTTGTGGCCGTGCAGGCCGGCGTCGGCGAGCAGGGCGGCGGCCTGGCGGGCGATCGGCTCGGTGATCGGTTCGATGACCAGGCGGGAGAGTGTCCACTCCAGGGCCGGGCGGTTGACGCGGGGGTGGACCACTTCGACGAGAGTGGCCGCCGAGGTGATGACCCGGAGGTCGTCGGCGCGGGCCAGAGCGAGCCAGGCGGTGACCGTACGGTCGCGCAGGACGGCCTTGGCCAGACCTTCACTGTCGAGGACGAGGGTGCCGCCGGGGACCGCAGAGGAGCGGGTCACGCGGCGCTCGTCCCGCGCTGTGTCTGCTCCCGTCGCGCCTGGGTGAGCTGGTCGCGCAGGGACTGGATCTCTTCGTCCGTGACAGGGCCGTGCTCGGCCTCGGCCACCTGGATCAGCTCGTTGAGGTTGTCGCGTTCGATCTGGCGGGCGACGGCCGCGGCCACGTAGGCGGACAGACCGGAGGGGCCGCTGCGGGCCTTGGCGGCCTCGGCGATGTCGCGCGGCATGGTGATCGAGTACTTGCCGGTAGGCTCACTCATGCTACAAAACCTACCTCTTATCCTCCCCGCTGTGGGAGGAAACACTTCCTCCTCCTGACTCGTCAGCCTGTGGCGGGGAAGTGCCGACACCGGCGGCACCGCAGCCGACGGCCGACTGTTCTTCGACGAGAAGGGCCGAGCGGCCCACGCGAACCTCGCGCCCCGCGGGAGCTGGTTCCGAGGGGACGGGCACGCCCGGTCTCTTCGGCAGGCCGAGGTGGAAGCGCAGATCGAAGACGTGCGGATGTGAAGACTCCGGAAAGCGCAACGCCCACCTGGGCCGTATGCCTTCCGGCATGAACAAAGAGGTCCCTGGCCTGCAGGCCAGGGACCTCTTTGACACTTCTCGCGAAGTGCCCCCGGCAGGATTCGAACCTGCGCACACGGCTCCGGAGCCCAGGTGAGAACGAGGGACCTCCCGGGTACTGACCTGCGACGAAGCGCTTCTGCAGGCTTCCTCCAACCAAGATCATTACGCCCCTATTACGTGGGCGCCCTGTCCGCGGATGGAGCCGCGCCGTATCGTCGGAAGCATGATCTCGGGCAGTGGCGGGGGACCGCACGACGGCGGTACGGAGTTCACGGCGGAGGGCGTGGCGGTCGTCCTGCGCGAGGCGTGCGAGGTGGCCGGGCTGGACGCGACCGGGGCAGAGCTGCTGCGGCTGGGTTCCAACGCGGTGTACCGGCTGGCGTCCTTACCGATCATCGTGCGCATCGCGCGTGACCCCGCCGTTCTGGCGGAGATGGAACGGGCCGTGGGCGTCGCCCGGTGGCTGGAGACGGCAGACTTCCCGGCCACCCGCGTGCCGACCGGGATCGCTCAGCCCATCGTCGTGCGCGGTCTGGTGGTGACCTTCTGGGAGAGCGTCCAGGAGCGCGAGGAGTACGCGACGTTGGGCGAAGTGGCCGACCTGCTCCGCCGGCTCCACTGGCTGGAGGAACCCGAGTCGCTGGGCCTGCCGTACTTCGACCCCATGGCCAAGCTGTCGGCCTCGCTGGGCGGCCTGGACGCCGTCTCCGAGGAAGACCGGTCCTTCCTGGAGGAACGGGCCGCCAGGCTCGCCAAGGAGTACGACCGGCTGGACTTCGTGCTGCCTTTCGGGATGATCCACGGGGACGCCAACATCGGGAACGTCCTCCGGCACCGGGACGGCCACGCCGTCCTCATCGACCTCGACGGCTTCGCCCTCGCCCCGCGCGAGTGGGACCTGATCCTGACCGCGCTCTACTACGACCGGTACGACTGGCACACCAAGGCGGAGTACGCGGAATTCGTCCACCGCTACGGCTTCGACCTCATGAACTGGCCCGGTTACGAGACCCTGGCGGACCTGCGGGAGCTGATGATGGTCGTCTGGCTGGGTCACCAGGTGGGCACAAGTGAGCGTTCCGCTGCCGAGTTCGCCCGCCGCGTGCGGTCACTGCGGACGGGTGAGGGGCGCGACTCGTGGAGTGCTTTCTGAGCGTCGGCGATGCAGGCTCAGGGCCGTACGGACTGGCTTCCTGTTCCTGCTTCAGCAGTTGACCTTCACGCGGCTCTCCCTCCCGCAGCGATCCACAGCCTGTGCTCTCGCGCCTGCTCCGCAAGATCACGCGCTACGGCACTGCGGCCGGTCAGGTCGAGGTTCCGCCGGAACTCGGCGAGATAGCTGATGCACCGAGCGGACTTGAGCTGCTCCCCGAGATCCAGCGCGTCGAGTGCCACGCGGCACGCCTCCTCGACGTCCCCCGCGCGCAAGTGGGCGTCGGCAAGAACCATGGTCGCGAAGAAGTCGCTCCGTACGTGGCTGCCGCTCATGGCGTTCTCCGCGTGGGATACCGCCCGGCGGGCCCTGTTGACGTCACGGAAGCAGTGGGCGGTCTCGGCGGCAAGCTCGGCTTCGTCGAAGTAGCTGATCCACTCCGGCTCGTCCTCGCTGTTCCGGCTTTCGAGGGCCTTGGTCGCCGCGTTCAGAGCGGCCTCACAGGCAGTGACATCTCCGGTGCGTGCGAGGGCGCGGGCCTCCATCGCGTGGAACTGGGCGCGCAACGTCGGCGTGGCCACCGGGGAAATGCCCATGAGCGCGGCGCGGGCGAGAGTGGCGGCCTGGGTGTACCGGCCCAGGAAGGTCGCTTGGTGGCTCATCGCCGACAGGATGCTGCCCGCGAGCCGGCGGTCGTTGGCGTCCTGGGCGAGGCGGAGGGCCTGGAGGAAGTACCGCTGGGCGAGTCCATGGTGACAGGCGTCGTACGACATCCAGCCGGCAAGGAGAGTCGCCTCGGCCACGGTGGAGAACAGGGCTCGGCCCACCTGCTCGGTGTACCGGCCTCGCAGGAGCGGAACCACATCGTTGTTGAGGTACTGGATGAGCGAGTGACGCGCGTGGTCACCGCCGAACCTGTCGTCGAGCTGGGCGAACATGTCCGCCGTGGTCTTCACGGCCGCCACGTCACCGAGACCGACTCGGACACCCTCGCCGCGCGGCCTGGGAACACTCGGCTCCGGCGCGACCAACCACCGGAGGGACGCCTCGCTCCACGCGGGCTCGGACGGTTCCGCCGTGAGCAGCGGGTCGTACTGGTTGAGGTCCGCATGCCACAGCTGGCCGACCGTTTGAATGGCATCGTCCGGGCTGGCGGGATAGACGGCGTCGAGTACGGCGGCGTCCTTCGGCTCCCCGTGGTTCAGACCGAGTTCCGCCGCGCTGGTGGCGTAGGCGTCGCACAGCAGCGTCCCGTAGAAGTCGTCCGGCGTGCTGTGGCCGTTCTCCCAACTGGCGATGCGGCGCTTCACGCTGGTGTCCGAGGGAAGCTGATGCCCACGCTGGGCGGCAACCCGGCGTAACTCCCTCACCAACCGCGGCTGACTCCAGCCCCGGCCAGTGCGAGCCTCACGTAAGCGGACGCTGGTCGGCTTCATGAAGACGTGGCCCTTCACTCCCTGCGCATACGCCGGTGCGACGACTCGGGTTACCTGCCCGAATGTACGCGCTGGTCATTGCCCCGTGCAGGTAGTAATCGGAGATTGTCTGCGGAGATGGGGTGACGGGGGATGACGTGACACGGGTGCACGCGTCATCCCCCGTCACCTCTCGTCATCTGCCCTGGCCAGGGGCCATCCCGCGAGTGTGGATGCACGGCGGCATCGGGGCCGCGCCACAGTCCGACTGAGGGTGGGATGACGTGCAGAGGATGACCCGGCGGGGAATGGAATGGCTGTCTGCGTCGGCGGACGACCCGGCGCAGTGCCGACAGATCTGGGTGGATGACCCGCGGATGCCCTGCTTGCTGGCGACCGGCCGCTTCTTCGACGTGGTGAGCGTGGAGGAGCGCCTGGGACTGGAGATGTTCGACCGCCTTCTGCGCAGCGGGCTGCCGTTCGGGCCTGCGGTCGTGGACCGCAAGGCTCAGCGCGTCGGGTTCTTCCTGGGCTCGCAGAGTCGCGAAACCTTCGGGTACTACCTCCAGCGCGAAACGTCCTCCCCGCCGCCTTACCGGTATCTCGGGCAGGGGTCCGCCGTCGTCGTGCCCGGCCCCATTCCGCTGTCCGGTGATCGTTACCAGTGGCTTCGTGCGCCGATGCGCCGGCCGGAGGCCAACCCGTTGCGCCCGGTGGCTCTCGCGACCGCGCTGGTGGCCTCCGCGGAACTCCTGGCGAGGATCGACCGCTTCGGGGAGCAGTACCCGACGCCGTACTCGGCGGTCGCTGCGCTTCCGGAGGAGACGACCACCGATGCGGGATGAGCCGGCCAACAAGTGTGACGCTGCTACGTGGTCACCTCTCGACAGCGACGGATGGTACGCGGCTCGGAACGCGACCACCGCTCTGCGGGATGCGCTGGTGCGTGCGGGTCTGGAGAAGGACTTCCCCTACCTGCGCGCGGACCTGAACGCCTTCGGGCACGGCCTGGTCGAGCTGGGCCGGGTGTCTCCGGGCACGGCGGAGCGCCTTGCAGAACTGCTGCGCCTGGCGTTGGCAAGTGGCTTCGGCCAAGACAGTGACGGTGCCGAGCACGCACCGGCCACCGTCGAGGAACCCCGAGGGAAGGACCTGACGTCATGACCGACCGGCGAGGAGTGGTGGCCAAACGCGCGGAGGACTTGATGCCGGGCGTGCCCTACGTCCGAGGCTGGAACCGTGCCCGGCGAAGCGCCGGCACCCTGGCCGATCAGCTGGTGCTGCTCGGGCTGGACTCCGACTTCCCTGGCCTGGTGGCCGACGTGAACGTCTTCGGTGATGGCTTGGTGCAGCTCGGGACCGTCCGCCCCGAGGCAGCCGAACTGCTGGCCAAGCTGATCACGGCGGGACTGGAAGCGGAAAGGCATGGCGGGCTGGCTCGGGAGGCACCTGCGGCCTGAGCTGCCCTCGGACGCCGGTTGGTCGCGATCGAGCAGACTCCCGGCCTCGTACGACATCGTTCCCTGGCGCTGTCGTACGGGACTCTTCATGTTCCGGCATCCTCTGGCGTGAGCCTCGGCCTGCCGCTCGGCCGGGACCGGCGCCCCAGCGCCGCAGCCCGGACGAAGCGGCAGGCCGGTAGTGACATCAGCTTGGAAGCTGCGATCATTTGGGGCCGTTTTATGCACTGACCTGGGTGAACGGCCTGGGCGTAGCGTCGTCGGGCAGGGCGGCTTTCACTGTGATTCCCCGCTGTTCCCCGCTCGATCTGGTGCGGTAGTGGTGCAGAGCTGCGGCGTCCAGGAAGTGATCAGCTGGTCACGCTCCCTTCCCGGACCCACTTCCCCGTCCGGGATGCCCGGCTGCTAGCGTCCGGCGCCATGTGGGCGCAAGAGATCGTGGCCGGACGACCGGCTTGGCGGCACACCCCTTCCGGGGTGGTCTTCCGGGCTGTGCCCGGTGGGACGTTCCGGATGGGCTTGTCCGACGCGGAACTGGACGCGGTTCGCGCCATCGAGCGGGCCGACGGCGCCGATGACGACCTCGAGGCGTTCTTCGCCGGCGCTGACCGGGCCCGGCCGGTGCGCGAAGTGCGGGTCGAGCCGTTCCTGATCGCCCGGCATCCGCTGACGGTGGCGCAAGTACGGCACTGGCTGCCCGAGTACGAGGACAGCTTCACCGAATCGGATTCGAGCACGGCCCGGCTCGAGGACGACTTGGACGACCTGCTCGGGACGTTGCCCTTCCGGCTGCCCAGCGAGGCGGAGTGGGAGTACGCGGCCCGGGCAGGCACGACCACTCTGACCTTCCGCGGGGACGGGAGGCCAGGCGAGGACCAGGTGCTCGACGACTTCGCCGACGAGGAGCGCACTGCCGTGGCCGAGAACGCCTTCGGGCTGGCGGGGATGGGGTCGGCGAATGAGATCTGCGCCGACGTGTGGATCCCGCATTTCACGGACGCGCCGACGGACGCACGCCCCCGCACCGGGGACGGACCGCGGGTGGTGCGTGGAGGCGGCGGCGACCTCTATCCGTGGCAGGGCTGCGACGAGTGGCTGCTGTTGCTCTCCGCCACCCGCGATGCGTTCCAGGACTTCACAGCGGTTCGCCCGGTCGCACCCGTGCCGGCCAGTCAGGGGCATGCCGGGCATAGAGGAAACACGTAGGCAGAACGCGCGGCCCTGGAAGGGAAGGTCCGGCACGGCGACAGATCCCCTACCGCCGTAAGAACTGCGGACAGGGGACCTGTGGGTGCGGGCTTACTTCTTCTTGCCCTGAGTCTTGCCGGGGATCTCGGTGAGCTGGGTTTTTTCTAGTCAAAGGCGGTGGGCTCGTGTGTTTTTTTGGGGGGCGCGTGAGGCCGGGGCGGCTGTACGGGGAACGGGCGAAGGTGCCGCGGCCCATGATGGCTTCGACGAGACCGGAGGCCCGCAGTTCGGCCAGCCCTTGACGAACCGTGGGGCGCGTCACGCCGGACTGCTTCGCCAACGCTTCCTCCCAGGGAAGCGGTCGGCCGGGAAGGTGTCGCGCAGAATGCCGTCGCGCAGGTAGTCGGCGATCTGCCGGTACTTCGGCTGCGTGTTCTTCGGCGGCATGGGACCCTCCGTGGCCGTGGCCACTGCTTCTTCCGTCCATGGACGGACAGCGCCACTCCCACGCGAAGGCGGTTGACTGCCCGTACTACGGGCGGTCCGGCAACCCGAAGGATCGCCCTTCGGGTGTCGGAGACGAGGAGATCCGAAACAGTGGCAAGCCTTCCGGCCGACACCGCGAAGTTCACGGGGATCATCTGCGCCGTGCCCCCGGCTCCGCGGGTCACCGACCGTGAGACCGGTCGGCTCCGGGTTGACCAGGAGACCGGCAAGACCGTGTACCAGGTCGACCTGTGCTTGATGGCCGGGGCGTCCGCGGACGTCGTGACCGTGAGCGTGGTGGGGGAGCCTGCCGGTGTGCAGACCGGTATGCCGGTGGCCGTACGGGACCTGGTCGTGACGCCCTGGGAGAACGAGGGGCGGCACGGGATCGCGTTCCGCGCGGCGGAGATCCGGCCCCTGAACGCTTCCGCTTCGGCGGGCAAGGGGACCGGGCCTGCCTCTGGCCTGCCGAGAGACCCATCAAGATCATTACGTCGCCATTATGTGATCACTGTCATGGGGCTGCATCGAGCCGCGCACACCTGCGCACGCAAAAGACCCCGCACCCAGCGAACACGCTGACGGCGGGGTCTTCAGGCACTTCACACGAAGTGCCCCCGGCAGGATTCGAACCTGCGCACACGGCTCCGGAGGCCGTTGCTGGATCGGGAACTCCAACCAGGTCACTCCGCTTGCTGCTCCGAGCTAGAGTGTCGCTCGTCCACTCCTGGTCCACAGCGAGCCGACGCGCTGCGTTGTGTCTGCTGGCGGCAGGCTTGGCGTGTTGTCCCACCCATCAGAGCCATGGCTGGAGCATGCGTGAAAGAGGAAACAGCGGCAGCGATCGCAGAGGGCATCAAGAAAAGGAGTGTGCTTCTCAAAGGGCTCACTTATGAGAAACGCAAAGCTCTCCTTGAAGAGTTGTTTATCGATTTCTTCGCCAATCAACACCTAACACTGCAAAAGTGGGCTGCTCTCACTGGCCAAACGGCTCAGGTTGACACTGGATATATTGCCCAATTTGTCGCCTCTATAGTCTTGCAGACACCGGGACAAGGATTCCGGGGAAAGGGCGATGATTTGGTCGATGGAAGTGAGGTGAAGAGTGCTGCCAATATATCTGGAGTGGACAGGCCCCGATGGAACCATAATCTCGGCACTCTAGCCGACGACGAGGTGCAGAGGAAGAAAGGGCGAGACGAGACCTGGAAGAAGTTCCTTCAGGCTCCATACCTCTTCTATGTCTTGGTCGACAGGGTGGTTGGTGCACATAGCCCTGAGAGTGAAGTTCCCATCCGGATAAGGGGCTGGTGTGTTGACGCTCAAGCCGATGACGGCTGGAGAGCTCTGATTCTTAAATTCGTTGAGAGTCGCAGTGGGAGAACCTACAACTTCCAGCTCCACCCACCGGTGGGGCACGACGACAATCTTGTGGTCAACACACTCGGAAATCTAGACTTCCAGGAAGTTCTCGTATTCGATGTTCGCCTATACGTAAGGGCAAGTGGCGAACACGAGGTGAAGTGGTTCAAAGATCTTCCTCGTGAAGTTCTCCCTGTCCGCGGCCGGACAATCGGTATGCCTTACGCGAGGCAGGTTAACCGATCAACCCGGTTGACCGAAACAGCTGACATCGTGGCGGATATAGCCATGATTCCTAACCTATTTGCTGACACCTTTTCGCAGAGCGACATTCAGGCAGTAGAGCAAGTGTTGGCAACTGATGTTGGGCAGCTAAGGATAGGTGAATGACTTGGAGGGGCCGCCTCAGCAGGCGGCCCCTCCGATGTTGGGAGGCGGGCGTTATGCTTCGTCGAGCTTGAGGAACTCGGCACTCAGTGTCGCCCTGGCTTGAGTGATCGACTCAAGGGCAGCCTTAACCTTGACGTCCAACTGGGACATAGAAGGACGACTAAGATTCGGGACGGCCAGTGACAGCACGTCCGCTTCGGTGATTCGGCGCCGCGAGCTTGAGGTTCCTCGTCCAAGTGGACGCAGCTGCGCTTTAACATTCTCCGAATACAGCAGCCCCAAAACTGCGTAGGGCATTTCGTGGGGCCTGAAAACGCCGAACTCTGCCGAGACCTGTACGGTGGCGAACTCCTCGGGAACGACAGACGCACGCAGCTTCGACGGGTTGAGCAAAGAAATGATGAGGTCTCCGCCAGATGCCAAGATGCCTGGTGTCGTTGGCTGGTATTTTTCCGCTTCATGCCAAGCAATAGTGCCAAGATCATCGATATGAAGAACCGACACGAAGGGGATTCCTGCCAACAAAGGCGAGCGGCGCGCCCGCACCTCATCCATGAGGTTGCGGAGTTCGATCCCTCCCTTCTCTTGGACGAAGGCCCGCGCTTCTAGAGCCGCAGGATCAACCCGCGAAGGGTCGTACGACTGCAGAGCGCCGGGACGGACAACCGCAACTAGTGGCTCCTGACTCTCGATGGAGACAGAGGCGTTGCCGGCGTTGAGTAGGCCTTTACGGATCAGGCCTGGAACCTCTGGGAGATCGTTCCCCTGCGGATCCCGCGCTGCCTTTCCGGCTTGCCGCACATATCCAACGTGTTGAACTCGAGCCAGTGCAACGCGAGTGGGTCGATGCTCTCGCCGCAGAAAAATCGCACTCGTTTTCGCCACCGTACCACTTAGAGAGAATGTAGAAGTGGGGAGGCTGATATTCGCGGCGACAGTGGCGCCGTCATCGAAGAGGCCTGCATGTCCGGATACGAGATCCTCGAATGCCCGCGACTCGATAATTCCGTCAGGAAGCACGATCCCAAGAACGCCGCCAGGCTTCAGGAGCAGCAAGGACTTTACCAGTCCAGCAAGAGCAGGGTCGATTTTAGATTTTCCTGACAACCTAGGAATGGCTTTCGCGGTTTGAGTAATTCCAGGAATACTGTCATATTTCCCTTCCCCGAAGGGGGGGTTGGTTAGGATCAGGCTGAATTTTCCGTGGAGTTTTGTGAGGTCAGGGTCAGTGACTGAGTCGTGGGTGGCCCAGACTAGGGGGTGTTCAACTCCGTACAGCATCATGTTGATGCGTGCTTTGGCGACGGAGGAGTGAGACTGATCAGAGCCGAAGATGCCGGTGGCGATGGTTTGAGCAGCCTCTTTGGTTCCGATTTCTCTGAGGATTTCCGTTGCGGCTACGAGAAATCGACCAGTGCCGCAAAAGGGATCGCCCAATACTGGGTGTGCGCTTGTGTTAATCGGAGATTCGCCGAGGAGATCGAAAGCAACCTCGGCCATCATCCGTGCCACACTGCTAGGCGTGAGGTAGGTTCCCAATCCGCCGCTGTGGTCATAGCGGCCACTGAGGAGGGCATCGAACGCCGTACCCAGAGGATCGGAAATTGCTGGAGTATGGTCCTGCACTAGGTCTGCGATTAGTGATGCTGCGGAACCGAGAACCCTGGCGTTGCTAAGCCGAAAAGGCTCATCCCTGGGCCACACTGCTTCTTTGGAGCCGCTGGGAGTTCGGGCTGTGAGTTCATCTGCCCCGAGTGCGAGCGTAAAAGCCTCTTTAAAGCCGTCTACCAATCCGGATTGATCGGCGTCAGGATCAAAAAGTCGACCCAGCGCAACTCCGGATGGTAGAACAATTGACGGGTTCTTCAACCACCAAAGACGAAGATAGAGAAGTTTGGCAACTTCCTCTACTGCTGCATTGGTGGGGCGGACGCCGCCTTGCCGGTAGATTAGCTGATGAAGCTCGTCGAAACGACGCGCAAATTCGATCTCGGCAGTTCCAAATGAGCCGGATACACCCAGAAGGGGGGCTTCTGTACCTGTATCGCTCGTGATGCTCATCGGACTTTTCCTCTCCTCGGTGGCCTTAGACATACTAGCCGAGTCTCGTCCTTGATTGTGCCAAAGGGGGCATTAGGTAGGGCTGGCAGGTGTATCGTCCGTGACCTCTCGTTGGCCCGGAGGGACCGGAGCGGAGTGCCGTGACCTTGGGGCTGAAACTCGGGGATCATGGAGTGGTGAAGATCGGCATGTGTCAATGAGGTAAGCGGTCGACGCCCGCAGCAGGGTTGGTGGTGGCGCCTGGCAGATCACCCACTGAGTGAGCCTGTGGGAAGGGCGCGGAAACTTGGATGAAGGCCGCGGACGCAACGAGCGCAGCGCTGCCGCGTCCTGCGAAGTCTATGCGGTCCGGTCCTGTGGTTGGCGAGCTCGTGTCAACGGTGCTGGTCGCGTTTCATGGGGCGCCGACTGCGCACAGGGATCCCGCCGACCCGCCTCGATGCCGACGAGCTGCGTTTGCTACACATCACTCATGCCTCTCAGTGAACCTCAGAATGACAAGGGTGTTCCCGAGCTCCCTGCAGCTTCAGCTGCTAGTCGGCCGGCGCCCACCGCTAGGGCCATGCCAGCCCCTCGGCGCCCTGCGTCCCGTCCTGGGCCCTCCGTCGAGGTGGCCACAACGAACGCTCCTCCTCGAGCTGATGATTCAGCCGCCTCGATCCCGCACATCCAAATCATCCCGGCTTCCCCCGAGGAGGCTGTAAACGTCGCCGACCAGGCTGTAGACCTGATATTGGAGACCGGTCAACTCCCAGGCGACATTCTTGTCCTTACAACCGGAGACCCTCATCCTTGGGCCGCGCATGAGGTGTCCTTCGGTGAGGCATCCTACTGGGCCCAGCACGATGCCGCGGAGGATGTATTTTACGCAGCCATTGACTCCTCTCATATCAAAGGTCGGGCGGTCGTCATAGTCGCTGTTAATGAGCGGGCGGACAAAGCTGCAACGCGGGCACTTCCACGCGCAACGGCCCTGGCAGGTTCCTTGTTGATTATCTGTTGCGATCCGTCGCAGATTGAAGGGACGCCGAGGGTTAGCGGTTGAATCTGAAAAAAGTGTTTTGGGCGGCCGGAGGGGGAGAGAGCTTTGCGGTTCATGTAGGTCGGTGGAGCGGCTTTGGGGTGGCGCTGCTTTGGCGCGAGTGATCATGGCCCCGTAAGCTTCCGGCGCGTCGGGCAGTCTGTGGACCTGCCCGGTAAAGCACGACGTTGGGGCCATGATCTGCGAGGCTCGCGCCAAAGTGGCTCCGTAAAGCCGTGGAGCCGACCGCCCCAGCCATGATGTGCCCCTTCTCTGGCATCGGGTGGCTAGTTGCGGTACGGGCGCCGGCCGGGCTGGAGCGGGGCGGAGACAAGAGCGCAGGCCCGGCCGGGGGCCGGGCCGCGCGCGGCGAGCGGCAGCGAGCCGCACTTGAACCAGTAGGGAGAGTTTGAATCATGCTCGTACTGCTGGTCGTTGATGCTGCTCTTGTGCCTGGTGGCTGCTGGTTCGTGGTGTAGAACCCTCGGTATGGGGAGTGAACGGCGCGAGCGGATGAGGGTGCTTGGGGCGCGTCTTCGGGCTCTGCGTGCGGATGCCGGTCTGACGGGTGCTGCTCTGGCGCAGCGGGCCAGCGTAGGCCAGCCGACGGTCTCCAAGGTGGAGAACGGGCGTATGGTCCCGAGCTTCGATGTGCTGGACCGGCTGTCTCGGGCGCTCGGGCTCGACGAGTCGACCGCCGGTGAGGTCCGCGAGTTGCTGGCCGCGGTTGAGGCTGCGGTGGAGACCGGTCCCGAGTCCGAAGAGGACGTCTCCGCGAGCCTCGTCGTGGATGAGGCGGTCCGCGGTGCTCGGCTGGTGCGCTCCTTTCAGTGTGTGGTCCTGCCGGCCATGCTTCAGAGTGCCGAGTACGCCCGGCACGTCTTCCTGGCTTCGCTGGACCTGGACGCTGCGGCGGTAGGCCGGGCCGTTGCTGCTCGCGTGGAGCGGCAGAGCCTGTTGTACGAGCCGGGGCGCGAGTCGGTGTTCGTGCTGACGGAAGCGGTGTTGCGGACGTGGCCGGGGGCGCCGTCGCTGATGCTCGCCCAGCTCGATCGGCTGTTGGCCGTCGAGAGTCTGGACACGGTACGGCTCGGGGTCATCCCGTGGCGTCGACCGGTGCCGGTGCTGCCTCGTCACGGCTTCACGCTCTGCGACCGGCGGGCCGTCGTGGTGGAGGGGTTCCCCAGTGAGCGGGTCTCGACCGAGGCGGATGACCTCGCCTTCCATGAAGAGATGTTCAGCCGCTTCGAGGGCGCGGCCGTCTTCGGCGGTGAGGCGCGGGACCTGCTGGTGCAGGTGATGAAGGAGTTCCGCGAGATGACGGCCACCGTCACCCAGTAGAGGAATAATTCCTCTGCATGCCTGGATCGATGTCGAGTGTAGGAATACTCTGCTTCTCATGCTGTCTAGCCCTCTAGACGAGGAGTTTTCCTGTGCTCACCAAGTGGGGTCGTGCCTTCCCTGGCCTGCCTGAACAAGTTGCCGAAGCTCGCCACTTCGTGGCCGGGTTACTCCGGGAGTGGGGCCGCGTCGAGGAGGCGGCTCTGATCGTCGGGGAGCTGGCGGCCAACGCCGTACGTCACACGTTGAGCGGCAAGGCCGGAGGCTGGTTCCTCGTGGTCGTCGGCTTCGGTGCGGACTTCGTGCGGATCGAGGTGATCGACCAGGGCGGTGACGGTGTACCCACGGTGCGGGACGCGAGCAGCCTGGAAGAGGGCGGCCGCGGGTTGATGCTGGTGGCGGCCTGTGCGAAGGACTGGGGTGCCAAGGCGCTGCCGCAGGGTTCTTCGGTGTGGGCGGACCTGGTGCGGGAGGAAGCGTGACCGCGCCCGGCCTGCCCTACCTCGGCCCTCTCGCGGGCGGCAAGGGGTGACCCCTCGTGGGGTACCCCGGCGTCGGTCTGGCCTCTATGCGGTAGGCGTCCGGTCGGGACGGCGACTCCCGCCCGTTTCGTCTAGGGGCCTAGACTCGTGGCTGAGGCAAGGAGGTGAGGGCATGTCGGACGAGTTGCAGAGGATCATGGCGATCGATGATCCGTACCTGCTCCTGCGCGAGGTCACGACCCGATTGGCCGAAGCGCAGCAGGAGGTCACCGAACTCGCTCGGCTGCGGCGCCGTGTGGTGCAGGACCTCCACGCACAAGGGTTGTCGTACGCGCAGATCGCGGCGAAGGCCGGCCTCAGCCGCGGGCGCATCCACCAGATCCGCCACACCGGCCCGGCTCCCGAGGGAGCGTTCCTCGGGTCGGGTGCCGTCACGGTCGCTACTCCGCTGCGGCGGGATGACGAACGAGGGCGCACGGTCGTCGCCGTGGACGACGTCAGTTCCGGCAAGCGCCTGGAAGACCTGGCGCGGTCGTACGGGCTCGACGTCACCTCCGAGCACGTGCCGGTGAGCGGAGAGATCGACCTGAACCGCGACGGCCTGGTCGTCGTCTGTGGCCCGCGCATGTCCCAGGACATGTGGAACACCTACGCCCAGGATCCCGTGTTGCGCTGGGAGAAGGCGGAAGACGGGCCCTGGACGGTCGTGGACCGGCTCACGGGGACCGTGTACCGGTCGGGGCAGGACAGTGATCCGGCCCGGCCGTACGACGTCGGTTATCTCGGCCGGCTGCCGCGCCCGGACGGCAAGGGCTCGCTTCTCGCCATCGCCGGTATCCACACGCAAGGCTCCCTCGGCGTGGTCCAGTTGTTGGCCTCCGAACTCAACTCCCTGTGGGGGCAGGTGGGAGATCGCCGGTTCTCCACGCTGGTGGGCGTCGAGTACGACCCGGAGACCAGTGAGCCGCGGTCCGTCGAACTGGTCTGCCCGCTCTACCGCCACGATGAGGAGACGGCAGGGTGAGGTTCGCCCTCGGCACCTCGCCGTCCGCGCTGGGCAGTGAGAACGAGGACTTCGCCGCTGCCGCCTCCGGCGCCGCCGTACTCCTCGACGGTGCCGGCGTAGCGGGCGCGGAAACCGGGTGCGTGCACGGCGTCGCCTGGTTCTCCGGAACGCTGGGAGCGCTGCTGCTCCGCACTCTCACCACATGCCCGGCCTGGTCGCTCGCCGAATGTCTGGCCGACTCCCTCCGCGTCGTCCGCTCGCTTCATGAGGACGTCTGTGACCTGGAGTACCGGGCCAGTCCGACCAGTACGGTCGTCGCCGTCCGAGCCCGTGACGGGAAGCTCGAATACCTGGTACTCGGTGACTCCTCGCTGCTCCTCGCGGAACGGGACGGACGCTCCTCCGTGGTCACTGACCGGCGGCTGGACGAGGTCGGCGCGCGGCTTCGCGGGGCGGTTGACGAACTGCCCACCGGTTCCCCGGAACACGCCGCCGCACTGGCCAAGTACCGGGACGCGCTGACGTCTCTCCGGAACCGGCCGGATGGCTTCTGGATCGCCGGCCCCGATCCGCTCGCGGCCGAGCATGCGCTGACCGGCACGGTAGCGCTGAACTCCCTGGCCTCCGTGACGCTGCTGAGCGACGGAGCGACGCGCCTGGTGGACCGCTTCGGACTCGCCTCGTGGGACGAGGCTCTGGCCGTCCTCGACTCCGCCGGACCGGACGAGTTGATCCGTCGGACCCGTGAAGCGGAGGACAGCGATCCCGACGGCCAGCGCTGGCCTCGGGGCAAGGCGCACGACGACGCCACCGTCCTGCACTGGGCGCTCCCGTAGAGCACGGGTCGTCTCGCCGACTCGACACTCGTATACCCCCCTAGACAGTTGCCGAGGCGCCGCGTTACGGTAACCGTCAATCCCCCTAGACAGTTGGGTGGGTTGCTCCCCGTGCTGTCTAGGGGGGTATTCAGCTCGGCTCGGCGTCCAGAACGGGCGCCCGATCAAGTGAGGTTCACAGAATGCGTGTCATCCCTGTGGATACTTCGTCCGCCACTCTGCTGGTTACGAAGCTGCCCGAGGTCAAGGTGAGGGATCGGCAGACCGGTGAGGTGGCCGTGGACCCGGTGACCAACGACCGGCTCATGGTCTTGGAGCTGGTGTTCATCGCCGCGGGCGGCTCGGACATGATTAAGGTCACCGTTCCCGAGAAGGGCATCGGTGAGGGCCTGGTCATGGGCGCTCCGGTTTTCCTGTCCGGCCTTGTGGCGCGGCCTTGGGAGAGCGAGTTCGGCGGCCGTGTCCGGCACGGCATCGCCTACCGTGCGGACGCCGTCATGGTCGGCGCCCCGGCAGCTGCGCAGGGCTGAGTGCCATGACCGATGCCCTGTGGGTTCTGGTGCCGGCACTGCTGGCGGTGGCCGCGCTGGCCGCGGTGTGCCGTCGCCTGCCGGTCCTGTTCTGGTGGCTGGTCGGGTATCCGGTCGTCGCGCTGCGGGTACTCACCTCGTACCGGGCGACGATGGACGCCTGCGGCCTGACGGTTCCCGCTTCGGCCATGCGCCGGGCCACCGCCCGGATGATGGGGCGGCAGGCGGCACCCGTACCGCCTCGCCGGTCGCTGCCGCTGCCGACCGGGTCCGGACTCGTGATGCGGCTGCGCATGGCGGCCGGGCAGGCGCCCGAGGACTTCACCGCCTCGGCCGACCGGCTGCGGCATGCCTGGGGCGCGCACGCCGTGCACGTCCGGCCCACCAAGCCGGGGCGGCTGGAGTTGCGGCTGGTCGGCTGGGACGTCCTCGCCGACGTCCGACCCACTCGGCCGTGGCTGCGCACCGGTCCGCTGTCCCTGCCGCTGGCGCTGCGCGAAGACGGGCACTGGCACGTCCGGGACTTCCGCACCGTGCCGCACGAACTGATCCTCGGCGCCACCCAGTCCGGCAAGTCCGTGTACCTGCGCAACCTGCTGTGCGGACTCGCCCGCCAACCCGTCGCGCTCGTCGGCATCGACTGCAAATGGGGCGTCGAACTGGCGCCGTTCGCGCCCCGGTTGTCGGCGCTCGCCGATACGCCGGACCGTGCGAACGACCTTCTGGACGTCCTGGTGGAGGAGATGGAGGCACGGTTCCGCCTGATCGGCGTGACGAGCGGGGCCGGTCCGGACGCCGTGCTCACCTCGGACGTCTGGGGCCTGCCGGAGAAGGCGCGGCCGGTGCCGGTCGTGGTCGTCGTCGACGAGGTCGCCGAACTCTTCCTCGCCGCGAGCAAGGAGGACGAGAAGCGGCGGGACGCCATGGTCACCAAGCTCATCCGCCTCGCCCAGCTCGGCCGCGCGGCCGGCATCTACCTGGAGGTGTGCGGGCAGCGCTTCGGCGCCGAACTCGGCAAGGGCGCGACCATGCTGCGCGCCCAGCTGACCGGCCGGGTCTGCCACCGCGTCAACGACGAGACCTCCGCCACCATGGCGCTCGGCGACATCGCGCCGGAAGCGGCGCTGGCCGCCACCTCCATCCCGGCCGAACGGCCCGGCGTCGCCATCGTCGGCGACTCCTCCGGCGGCTGGTCCCGCGTCCGCTCGCCCCACCTCACCCTCGACGACGCGGCGGCAGTCTGCCGCGACACCGCCGCCCTGGTGCCGGAACTGCCTCGGCTCGCCTCCTTCCGGCCCGTCGCCACCGCCGAACCCGCCGATTCGTCCTCTTCCATCGCTGCCGTTCCCACCGCTCGCCCGGTGACCGAGTAGCCGCACCTCCCCCTCCACGGCCGGCGTGACCGCCTCGCGCCACGTCCCTACCCCTCCCATGCCCGGACCCGGAAGGAAGCCCCATGCCACGCCCCACCGTCGCCGAGGTGAGCGCGCTCATCGCGGACCTGGCCGCGCTCCGCCAGGACCGCACCTCCGCCGAGTACGCCGCGCTCATGGCCCGTAAGGCGGACCTGCTGGAGCGCATCGCCGCCCACACGCCCGGCGACGCGGATGCCGCCGAGGCGGCCCGCCTCGCCCGTGAACGCGCCGACGCGCTCAAGTCCACCGACTGATCGCACGGAAGGGAACCCGAGCCGATGCGTGCCCACCTGGTCCGCGTGGACGCCGTGGTCATTCAGGCCGTGATCGCGGGCGCCCTGTCCTTCTCCCACCTGCACGACCTCGCCGCGGCGGCCGGACAGGACGGCTGGAAGGCGTGGGCCTACCCCGTGAGCGTCGACCTGCTGCTGGTCGCCGCCTGGCGCCGGATGCGCCAGCAGCAGCGGGCGGGACAGGCGACCGGCGGACCGCGGCTGTGGTTCCTGGTGGCCCTGGCCGCGTCCCTCGGCGCCAATGTCGCCACCGCCGGGCTCCTCGACCTGGACGACGTACCGGCCTGGCTCCGCGTGACGGTCGCGGGCTGGCCCGCCGTCGCCTTCTTCGGCGGCACGCTGCTGGCCCACGCACCGCACACCCCGGAAACGTCGGCGGCCCCGGCCCCCTCGGCAGCGGACACGCAAGCGGAGCCGCGCCCTGCTCCGGCTGCCGTCGACCAGCCCGACCGCGAGGCGCTTCCGGCGACCTCCACCGACCCCGAACCGGCTCCGGAGTCCACCGCCGAACCGGCCGCCACCCCGGCCGCGGTGACCGCTTCCGCCGCCGCACTGCCGCCCGTCCTCGTCGACCGCGTCCGGGCCCTGGCCGAGGAACACCGCTCGGCCACCGGCCGCCCCGCCGACCCCGACGCCGTACGCGCCCGGCTCGGCCTGCCTCCGTCCATGACTCCGTCCGTCGCCGCTTATCTCTGAGAGGAGCACCACCATGCACCGGCGCTTCCGCAACGTCCGCCGCATCGGCCCCGTCAACGTCGCCTCGTACGTCGACCGCGGCCGGAACCGTCACCTGGCCGCCTGCACCGCGCCCCGCTGTGACTTCTCCGCCGAGTACGACAGCCGCGCCGCCGCCGAACTCGCCGCCCGTACCCACCGCTGCCCGGCCTGACAGGAGAACACCGCCATGGACGTCCCCCTCTGGCTCGCCCTGCTCGTCGTCGGGGTCCTGGGCGTCAAGCTCGTCCGCCCGCCCTGGTGGCTCATCGCCGTGCTGCTCGTCGGCGGCTACCTCCTCGCCGACAGCCTGCTTGCCCCCGTCATCGACAGCTTCCTCGAGTGACCCGCGAAAGGAGAGCGCTCATGTTCCGACCGAAGATCCCGACCATGCCGCAGCCCACCGGCCTGACCGCCCCGCTCGCCGTCGTCGAACCGACCGCCCTCACGCCGGGCGCCCCGGCTTCGCCGCCGGCCTCCCTCGCCCCGGTCCCGGCCCGCCCGGCCGCCCGACTCACGCCCGGTACCGCGCTCGCCCTCGTCGGCGGCGGTGCCTCCGCGGTCCTGGTCGTCGGTGCTGTCCTGGTCTCCATGCTCCTCGCCGTCGCCCTCACCGCCACGTCCGTGGCCGTGTGCGCCGTCGCCCTCCGCTCGGTCCTCAGCCGCCGCTGACCTCATCGCTCCATCGCACCCGGCCTGCCCACACTGTCTAGTCCCCTGGACAGGCTGGGTGCGTGCACCGAACGCCCACCCCTTGCAAGGAGGAACCCGCACATGCGCTCTGCGGCTCCCACCGGAGCCATCCGCCAGCTGGCAGCGCTCGCCCGGCACGGCGACCTCGGCGCCTACGCACGCCAGATCCAGCGTCTCGGCGGCTGCGAGCAACCGGTGCGGATGGAGGGCCACCGGCTCGACGTCCACGCCGCAACCGGTGAGATCGTCCGCGAGATCGCCGACCGCGACCTTCCGGCCGGACAGCTACTCATCCGCTGCAACAACCGCCGCGCCAACCGGTGCGCCGCCTGCGCCGAGATCTACCGCAGGGACACCTTCCACCTGATCACCGCCGGCCTGAGCGGCGGCAAGGGCATCGGCCCGGCCGTCGCCGAACACCCGCGGGTCTTCGCCACCTTCACCGCCCCGTCCTTCGGCCCCGTCCACAACCGCCCCGGCGGCGGCCGGTGCCGCTGCGGACGCCTCCACCCGGACGACGACCCCGCCCTTGGCACGCCCCTGGACCCGGACCGCTACGACTACCGCGCGGCCGTCCTGTGGAACGCGCACGCCGGAGCCCTGTGGGCCCGCTTCACCACCTACCTGCGCCAGTACCTCGCCTCCCGCGCGGGCGTCAGCCGCTCGGCGCTGCGCCACTGCCTCAAGGTCTCGTACGCCAAGGTCGCCGAGTACCAGCGGCGCGGCGCCGTCCACTTCCACGCCGTCATCCGTCTCGACGGCCCGGACGGCGCCGAGGACGCCCCGCCGGCCTGGGCCACCACCGAACTGCTCACCGACGCGATCCGCTCCGCGGCCCGCCTCGCCGAGGCACCTGGCCCCGTCCTCGACGGCCGCGCCTACGCCTTCCGCTTCGGCGAACAGCTCGACATCCGCCCCATCCGCTCGGCCGACTTCGCGGGCACCTCGGAACTGTCCAGCCGTGCCGTGGCCGCCTACATCGCCAAGTACGCCACCAAGGGCGCCGAGGCCGCGGGCACCCTGGACCGCCCCATCCGTAACCCGATCACGGACCTGATCGGCTCCGGCGTCACCGACCACGCCCGGCGCATGATCCTCACCTGCTGGCACCTGGGCGCCCTGCCCGAACTCGAAGACCTGCGCCTGCGCAAGTGGGCCCACATGCTCGGCTTCCGCGGCCACTTCTCCACCAAGTCCCGCGCCTACTCCACCACCCTCGGCGCCCTCCGCCAGGAACGCGCCGACCACAACGAAGCCCTGGCCCGCGCACGCGCGGCCGAGGCCGGCCACCCGCTGCCCGACCCGGACACCGTCCTCGTCCTCTCCCACTGGGTTTTCGCCGGCACCGGCCTGACCGCCGCAGAACACCTCATCGCTCACGGCCTCCCCACGCCCGCAGTCCCGGAAGACGACGACACGGAAGGAGAACCGGCATGGACCACCGACGCGACGAATTGATGACCGTCCCGCAAGTCCTCGCGGAGCTGGGCGGTGTGTCCCGCCGTACCTTCTACCGGTGGCGCGAACTGGGGCAGGGGCCCGCTGCGTTCAAGCTGCCCAACGGGGAGCTCCGGATATGGCGGAGCGACTTCACCGCCTGGCTGCGGCAGTTGGAGGCGGCGGCGTGAAGTCCCTCGATGTGAAGGTGTGGGGCGTTCGGAAGAGGAACACCAAGAAGTCGTCCTATGACGTCCGGTGGACCGTGGCCGGGAGCGTGTTCTCCGAACAGTTCCGCACCAAAGGGCTTGCGGACCACTACCGGTCCAAGCTGCTCCGCGCCGCGCACGCCGGCGAGGAGTTCGACACGGAGACAGGGCTGCCCGACTCGATGGTCGAAAAGGCAGCCTCGATGACCTGGTACGCCTTCGCCCTGAAGTACCTCGCTATGAAGTGGCCGCACGCGGCGCCGAACACGCGCAACCGGATCAACGAGGCTTTGACCGCCGTGACGATGGCCCTTCTCGACGAGCGCCCGGGGCGGCCCTCCGAGGAACTGATCAGGAAGGCGCTTCGTAACTGGGCCTTCGTCCTTCCCGGACCGGATGAACGCGAACTGCCGACCGAGATCGCGAACACCTTGCACTGGGTGGCCAAGGCCTCACGTCCGCTCTCGGACCTCGGCGACGCTGCGATCGGCAGGGCCGTCCTGGACTCGCTCAAGCTGAAGCTCGACGGGACGGCGGCAGCCGCGGAGACCGTCCGGCGCAAGCGTCGGACACTCGTCAACGCGCTGCACTATGCGGTGGACCTCGGGGAGTTCAAGGAGAACCCGATCACAGGCATCCGCTGGAAGAAGCCGAAGGTGGCCGGGGAAGTCGACCCCCGGGTGGTCGCCAATCCCGCGCAGGCCCGTTCCCTGCTGACCGCGGTCTCGTACGTCGGTGGGTACCGCCGGGCACGTGGCCGCCGGCTCGTCGGCCTGTTCGCCTGCATGTACTACGGCGCCTTGCGCCCGGCCGAGGCCGTCGGCCTCACCGATGCGGACCTGAAGCTGTCCGAGACCGGCTGGGGGACGGTGCTGCTGAACCGGACGCGCCCCAGCGCCGGAAAGCAGTGGACGGACTCCGGCGAGACCCATGACGACCGGGGCCTGAAGAACCGGCCGGCGGAAGAGGTCCGGCTCGTGCCGATCCCGCCCCAGCTCGTCGCCATCCTCCGGCAGCACCTCGACACCTTCGGCACCGCCGAGGACGGGCGGCTGTTCACCAACGAGCGCGGGGGAGTGGTCGGCTCCTCGACGTACTACCGCGTCTGGCAGGAGGCCCGTGCGCTGGCGCTTCCGCCGGCCGCGGTCGCCTCCCCGCTCGCGGCTCGCCCGTATGACCTTCGACACTCGGCGCTGTCGACCTGGCTCAACTCCGGAGTGGACCCGACCGAAGTCGCCGAACGTGCGGGCAACAGCGTGGAGGTCCTGTTGAGCCGCTACGCCAAGTGCATCGACGGACGGCAGGAGATCGCCAACCGCAAGATCGAGGAGTTGTTGCGCGAGTACGAGTGATCACGCGCGTGCTCCGCTCTGTCAGTGGCAGCGCTTAACGTCCTCCCCAAGGCAGTACCGCTGGGGAGGGGAAGTGTCGAGCAGTGCTGAAGCAGCCATCCGACGAGATAGGGGAGAGCAACCGCTTTGGGTGTGGCTTGCTGTGCTCACAGCCTATGAGAGGCGCTGTACGTACTGTGCCGAAGAACAATCCGTGACATTGGAGCACGAAACGCCACTGGCTACTAAAGGGCGAGATATTTGGTGGAATTTGGTGCCAGCCTGTGACAGGTGCAACCGCTGGAAGAGCTGGAAGTCCGCTTCCAGGTGGAAGATCGACATGGAGATGGAGCACCGTTATCCGGGCTCGGGTTTCGCGAGGAACAAACTGCCGTTGAAGACGGTGCTGGGCATCCCGGCGCGGGTGGCCGAGGTACAACGTGAGATACAAGATCCTGCCCGTCTTCGATGGTTCGAGCACCACTACGGCGAGCAGAGGAAGCCGCGCTTGCGGAGGGAGGTCCATGAGCGTGTAGAGGCCTGCGTAGATGGACTGAAGCGTTACCCCTACCCACCGTGGACATCTCCAGAGCTACGGGAGGGATCGAAGCGCTGCACCCGACGTCTGTGCTGCGGCTACACACACCCGGACGCCCGGTTTGAGTGCATCATTCTTTCCAAGAAGGAATGGAAAGAGCTTCAGCGGGCAGCCCACGACAAGGGCCTCTATCTGGGAGACCTGCTCGGGCACTTGGTGAAGGAGTACCTTGCCGAGCTTGCTCAGGTTGAGCAACAAGACGTTTAGCTAGGCTCCAGGCCCCTGGGTCCGTCCGGGGGCCTGCGTTGTTCCGGGTGCTGACCAGGGAAGACGCCCCAAGATCCTGTCCACGAATAGTCCACGGACCCCGTCCTAGGGCCGCTCAGCGCTGCATCTGGCTGCACATACGCGAAGACCCCGACCTCAGCGTTTCCGCTGGTGACGGGGTCTTTGGGCACTTCCTGCAAAGTGCCCCCGGCAGGATTCGAACCTGCGCACACGGCTCCGGAGGCCGTTGCTCTATCCCCTGAGCTACGGGGGCGTGTCGGTCGCGGTGTTCGCGGCGACGGGTAGAACCCTACCAGCTCTTTCGGGGTGGTCATGAACGGGTTTCCCCCTGGGGCGCCCGCGCCGTCCGTGTCGCCGGCGTCAGGTGCAGGGCCGGGGTCCCCCGCGCGGGGTGGAAGTGGGGAAAACCCGGACGCGGTGGCCGGTCCGGACCTACTCTCAAGTTGTGTCAGGCGCGTCGGGCCGGGTGCTTGTGGTGGACGACAACAAGGTCATCCGGCAGTTGATCAGGGTCAACCTCGAGCTGGAGGGCTTCGAGGTGGTGACCGCGGCGGATGGTGCCGAGTGTCTGGAAGTCGTGCATCAGGTGAGACCCGATGCCGTCACCCTGGACGTCGTCATGCCGCGGCTGGACGGGCTCGCCACCGCGGCCCGGCTGCGTGCCGATCCGCGGACCCGCGACCTGCCCCTCGCCATCGTCAGTGCCTCCGCGCAGTGCGAGGTCGACGCCGGCCTCGGTGTCGACGCCTTCCTGTCCAAGCCGTTCGAGCCGAATGAGCTCGTGGAGCTGGTGAGGCGGTTGGTGGAGGGCAAGTCGCTCCGGGGGAGTCAGGCGGGCGGTGACGCCGAGGGGGCGGAGGGCGGCAGTGCCCCGGAGGTGACCGGCGAGGCCGGACCGTCCGCGCAGGCGACCGAGCGCGCCGGGTAGTCCACGCGCGCCGGGTGGTCCGTATGCGCCGGGCAGCCGTATGCGTCGCGGTGGAAGCTCCGCAGTGGAAGCAGTGGAAGCAGTGGACGTGGCGCGGCGGAGGTGGCGCGGTGGGGCGGTGCGTCGTCGCTTCCGGGCGGCAGGCCCCGCTCCCCGTCTCCGCCGTCCACATCGCGGGACCCTCGCCGAATCGGCTCGCCTACCCACCCCCCTCCTCCCCTACGCTTGTCCCGTGACCCCCGTCGAGCTCTCCCGCACCGTGTTGCACGCGGTGCGTCGCGCTGTCGACGACGGGGAGCTCAGCGTGACGGTTCCCGCGCGTGCCGTGATCACGCCGCCGGGGCCCGGCGGATGCGGGGACTACGCCACCAACATCGCCCTCCAGCTCGCCCGCCCGGCCGGGTACCCGCCCCGCCGGGTCGCGGAGATCCTCCGGCCGCGCCTCGCCGACGCCGACGGCATCGGCGACGTCGCCATCACCGGGCCGGGGTTCCTCAACATCAGCCTGCGGAGCGGCGCTCCCGCCGCCCTCGTCGAGGAGATCCTGCGGCGAGGGGTCCGGTACGGGTACGCCGACGGCTCGGGCGGGGACGGCGACGCCCCGAACGCGGCAAGCGGCCAAGGCCAGGGTGCGGCAAGCGGCCAGGACGCGGTAGACGGCCAGGACTCGGCGGGCGGTCAGAGGGGCGGTGCCGTTCCCGGTGCCCCCGTGCGGCTGCGCTGCCCCCGTGAGGTCCGTGCCCTCGTCGTCATGGACGCCGTCGCCCGCATCATGCGCTCCCAGGGCCTGTCCGTGCGGACCGGCTGCGAGGCCCGCCCGGAGGACGCGTGGATCGCCGTTCTCGGGCTGCGCGTCGACGCGTACGGCGGCGGCGCCGAGGCACCGTCCGGTCGTCCCGCCCGAGCTTTCACCGTCCGGCCCGCCCCTGCGCCCGCCGATCCCCTCCCCCTCGGCCGTGACGCCGCCCGCTGGGCGCTGCTGCACCCCGCCGCCCACGACCGGCCCCGGATCACCGGTGAGCACCTCGTCCAGCGGGAGGGCAATCCGCTCTTCCGCGTCCGGTACGCCCACGCCCGCACCCGCGCCCTCCTCCGCAACGCCGCCGACCTCGGCTTCGGCCCGCGGGCCGGTGACGTGGCCGGTGCGGCGGGGAGCCGCGAGCTGCTCGCCGCGCTCGCCGACCATCCGCGTGTGCTGGGCGCCGCCGCCCGCCACCGCGCCCCCGACCGCCTCGCCCGGCACCTGGTCGCCGTCGCCGATGCCGTACTGCCGTACCTGCCCGCCGTCCTCCCGCGCGGGGAGGAGAAACCCTCGGCCGCCCACCGCGCCCGGCTCGCCCTCGCCGAAGCCGCCGGGACGGTGCTGGCCGGCGGCCTGTCCCTGCTCGGCATCGACGCACCCGACCACCTCTGAAGAGCGCACAGAGAGTTCCGAGAGCCATGAGCCGTTCCGCACACCCCGCCGGGCCCCGCCACGCCGACGTCCTGCCCGAGGGCCACTACGCCGCCCCGCCCGCCGACCTCAACGCCCTGGACGCGAAGGTGTGGGCGCAGACCGTCGAACGGGGGGAGGACGGGGTCGTCACCGTCGCGGGCCTGCCCGTCACGCGGCTCGCCGAGGAGTTCGGCACCCCGGCGTACATCCTCGACGAGGCCGACTTCCGGGCCCGCGCGCGGGCCTGGCGCACCGCCTTCGGGGACGACGCCGACGTCTTCTACGCCGGGAAGGCGTTCCTGTCCCGGGCCGTCGTGCGGTGGCTGGAGGAGGAGGGGCTGAACCTGGACGTGTGCTCCGGCGGCGAGCTCGCCACCGCGCTCTCCGCCGGCATGCCCGCCGACCGCATCGCCTTCCACGGCAACAACAAGTCGGTGGCGGAGATCGAGCGGGCCGTGCGCGCCGGGGTCGGGCGGATCGTCCTCGACTCCTTCCAGGAGATCGTCCGCGTCGCCCACATCGCGCAGTCGCTGGGGAAGCGGCAGCGGGTGCAGATCCGGATCACCGTCGGCGTCGAGGCGCACACGCACGAGTTCATCGCCACCGCCCACGAGGACCAGAAGTTCGGCATCCCGCTCGCCGGCGGGCAGGCCGCCGAGGCCGTGCGGCGGGCCCTGCGGCTCGACGGGATCGAGCTCATCGGCATCCACTCCCACATCGGGTCGCAGATCTTCGACATGTCCGGGTTCGAGGTCGCCGCGCACCGCGTCGTCGGGCTGCTGAAGGACATCCGGGACGAGCACGGGGTCGAACTGCCCGAGATCGACCTCGGCGGCGGCCTCGGCATCGCGTACACCAGCGACGACGACCCCCGCGAGCCGCACGAGATCGCCAAGGCGCTGACCGAGATCGTCACGCGGGAGTGCGAGGCGGCCCGGCTGCGCACCCCGCGCATCTCCGTGGAGCCCGGGCGGGCGATCGTGGGGCCGACCGCGTTCACGCTGTACGAGGTCGGCACCGTCAAGCCCCTGGACGGGCTGCGCACGTACGTCTCCGTCGACGGCGGCATGTCGGACAACATCCGCACCGCGCTGTACGACGCCGAGTACAGCGTCGCCCTCGTCTCCCGCGCCTCCGACGCCGAGCCGATGCTCGTGCGCGTCGTCGGCAAGCACTGCGAGAGCGGCGACATCGTGGTCAAGGACGCGTTCCTGCCGGCCGACCTGGCCCCCGGCGACCTCGTCGCCGTACCCGCCACCGGCGCCTACTGCCGCTCCATGGCCAGCAACTACAACCACGTGCTGCGCCCGCCGGTCGTCGCCGTCAAGGACGGCGAGGCCCGGGTGATCGTCCGGCGCGAGACGGAGGAGGACCTCCTGCGCCTGGACGTCGGGTGAACCGGCGAGCGTCAGGGGCGGGCCGTGCCGGGCGGAAGATCTTCCGTCCGGCGTCCCATGGAAAATGAAATAAATGTCTCACGATCCGGACGATCGGCAGAAAATCCCGTCCGGTGAGTGAGACTGGTCCCACCGTAGACGGTAAGAGGAAACGAGGTCGGATGATGCGTACGCGTCCGCTGAAGGTGGCGCTGCTGGGCTGTGGAGTGGTCGGCTCAGAGGTGGCGCGCATCATGACGACGCACGCCGACGACCTCGCCGCCAGGATCGGGGCCCCGGTCGAGCTGGCCGGGGTCGCCGTCCGGCGGCCCGACCGGGTGCGCGAGGGCGTCCCCGCCGAGCTCGTCACCACCGACGCCACCGCCCTGGTCAAACGCGGCGACATCGACGTGGTCGTCGAGGTCATCGGCGGCATCGAGCCCGCGCGGACCCTCATCACCACCGCCTTCGAGCACGGCGCCTCCGTCGTCTCCGCCAACAAGGCGCTGCTCGCCCAGGACGGGGCCGCCCTGCACGCCGCCGCCGAGGAGCACGGCCGGGACCTGTACTACGAGGCCGCCGTCGCCGGCGCCATCCCGCTGATCCGCCCGCTGCGCGAGTCCCTCGCCGGCGACAAGGTCAACCGGGTGCTCGGCATCGTCAACGGCACCACCAACTTCATCCTCGACAAGATGGACTCCACCGGCGCCGGCTACCAGGAGGCGCTCGACGAGGCCACCGCGCTCGGGTACGCCGAGGCCGACCCGACCGCCGACGTCGAGGGCTTCGACGCCGCCGCCAAGGCCGCCATCCTCGCCGGCATCGCCTTCCACACGCGCGTGCGCCTCGACGACGTCTACCGCGAGGGCATGACCGAGGTCACCGCCGCCGACTTCGCCTCCGCCAAGGAGATGGGCTGCACCATCAAGCTGCTCGCCATCTGCGAGCGGGCCGCGGACGGGGCGTCGGTCACCGCGCGCGTGCACCCCGCGATGATCCCGCTCAGCCACCCCCTCGCCTCCGTGCGCGGCGCCTACAACGCCGTGTTCGTCGAGTCGGACGCGGCCGGGCAGCTCATGTTCTACGGCCCCGGGGCCGGCGGTTCCCCGACGGCCTCCGCCGTCCTCGGCGACCTCGTCGCCGTCTGCCGCAACCGGCTCGGCGACACCACCGGACCCGGCGAGTCCGCGTACGCGGCGCTGCCCGTGTCGCCGATGGGGGACGTCGTCACGCGCTACCACATCAGCCTCGACGTCGCCGACAAGCCGGGCGTGCTCGCCCAGGTCGCCACGGTGTTCGCCGAGCACGGGGTGTCCATCGACACCGTCCGGCAGCAGGGCAAGGACGGCGAGGCCTCCCTCGTCGTCGTCACCCACCGCGCGTCCGACGCCGCCCTGAGCGGCACCGTCGAGGCGCTGCGCAAGCTCGACACCGTGCGGGGTGTCGCCAGCATCATGCGGGTTGAAGGAGAGTAACCAGCAATGACCCACCAGTGGCGCGGAATCATCGAGGAGTACCGGGACAGGCTGCCGGTCTCCGACAGCACGCCGGTCGTGACGCTCCGCGAGGGCGGTACGCCGCTCGTGCCCGCGCAGGTGCTCTCCGAGCGCACGGGCTGCGAGGTCCACCTGAAGGTGGAGGGCGCGAACCCCACCGGGTCCTTCAAGGACCGCGGCATGACCATGGCCATCACCAAGGCCAAGGAGGAGGGTGCGAAGGCCGTCATCTGCGCCTCCACCGGCAACACCTCCGCCAGCGCCGCGGCGTACGCCGTGCGCGCCGGGATGGTCTCCGCCGTGCTCGTCCCGCAGGGCAAGATCGCGCTCGGCAAGATGGGCCAGGCCCTCGTGCACGGCGCGAAGATCCTCCAGGTCGACGGCAACTTCGACGACTGCCTCACGCTGGCGCGCGCCCTGAGCGAGAACTACCCCGTGGCGCTGGTGAATTCGGTCAATCCGGTGCGTATCGAAGGCCAGAAGACCGCCTCGTTCGAGATCGTGGACATGCTGGGCGACGCCCCCGACATCCACGTGCTGCCGGTCGGCAACGCGGGCAACATCACCGCGTACTGGAAGGGGTACACGGAGTACGCCGCCGACGGCATCTCCTCCAAGGCCCCCCGCATGTGGGGCTTCCAGGCCTCCGGCTCCGCGCCCATCGTGCGCGGCGAGGTCGTCAAGGACCCGTCGACCATCGCCACCGCCATCCGCATCGGCAACCCGGCCTCGTGGCAGTACGCGCTCGCCGCGCGGGACGAGTCCGGCGGCCTCATCGACGAGGTGACGGACCGTGAGATCCTGCGCGCCTACCGGCTGTTGGCCGCGCAGGAGGGCGTCTTCGTCGAGCCCGCCTCCGCCGCGTCCGTCGCCGGTCTGCTGAAGGCCGCCGAGCAGGGCAAGGTCGACCCCGGACAGCGCATCGTGTGCACCGTCACCGGCAACGGCCTGAAGGACCCCGACTGGGCCGTCGCCGGCGCCCCTCAGCCGGTCACGGTCCCGGTCGACGCGGCGACGGCGGCGGAACGGCTCGGCCTGGTCTAGCCGGGGCGGCCGAGGCGGGGCCGGCTGCGGAAGGACTCGGCTCCGGCAGGGTGCGAACCCGGCAGGGTTCGGGCCCGGCAGGGTTCGGGCCCGGCAGGGTTCGGGTGCCGCGCGTGCCGGCCGGTCCGGCAGGGGACGGCCGTCCGGGCGGCGGCCGTGTGGTTCGGCCGGAACCGGCCGTGCCGCTTCCGGTCGCTCCCCGGGGCACCCCGGCGCGTACCGCCCGTCCCGGCCGGCCCGCCCCACTCCGCCGAGCCTCGCCCCACCCCGGTGAGCTCCCGCCCGCCCCGCCGCGCTCGGCGCGGGAAGGCGTAAGAGGACGCTTGCCTGGGGAAGTTCCCCACAGGGGTTGCACAGGGGGCTTGCGACACGCATCGTGCGCCTCCTGTGCGCCCTATGTCGCCACAGAACCTTCCTTCGATAGGCTGTACCGAACCCGCCCGCCGCATATGCCCCGCATATGGCGCGGGCCGAGCCGTCTCCCCGGACCCGCAGCGGACCGGAAACGGCCGGCCGCCAGGCCGGCAGCGGTCTCGGGGTTCGTACGTCCTCGCATGTCCTTCGACCACCACGCAGCTCAAGGAGAGTCAACGAGCGATGGCCGGTCCAGCGTTCCGCGCCGCCGCCGTCCGGGTGCGCGTCCCCGCCACCAGCGCCAACCTCGGCCCGGGCTTCGACGCCCTCGGCCTCGCGCTGGGGCTGTACGACGACGTCGTCGTCCGGGTGGCCGACTCCGGGCTGCACATCGACATCGCAGGTGAGGGCAGCGAGACGCTCCCGCGCGACGAGAAGCACCTCCTCGTCCGCTCTCTGCGCACCGCCTTCGACGCCCTCGGCGGACAGCCGCGCGGCCTGGAGATCGTCTGCGCCAACCGCATCCCGCACGGCCGCGGCCTCGGCTCCTCCTCCGCCGCCATCTGCGCCGGCATCGTCGCCGCTCGCGCGGTGACCATAGGCGGCGAGGCCCGTCTCGACGACGCGGCCCTGCTCGACCTCGCCACCGAGATCGAGGGCCACCCCGACAACGTGGCGGCCTGCCTGCTGGGCGGCTTCACCCTGTCCTGGATGGAGGCCGGCGCCGCCCGGGCGATCAGGATGGAGCCCTCCGATTCCATCGTTCCGGTGGTTTTCGTCCCCGGGAAGCCGGTCCTGACGGAGACCGCGCGCGGACTGCTCCCGCGCACCGTCCCGCACGTCGACGCCGCCGCCAACGCCGGCCGCGCCGCCCTCCTCGTCGAGGCCCTCACCCGCCGCCCCGAGCTGCTGCTCCCCGCCACCGAGGACCGCCTCCACCAGGAGTACCGCGCCCCCGCCATGCCCGAGAGCGCGGCACTGGTGGAGCGGCTGCGGGCCGACGGCATCCCCGCGGTGATCTCCGGCGCCGGGCCCACGGTGATGGCGCTGGCCGACGAGGGCACGGCCGACAAGGTCGAGGCGCTCGCCGGCCGGGACTGGGCGGCGAACCGGCTGAGCCTCGATCTGCGGGGCGCGAGCGTGCTGCCGCTCGCCACCTGACACACGGTTGCCGGATTGGAGAGGGGGAATGTTTGTTGGATCCGGTAGTGTTAATCTCAAGTCTGCACCCGACCCCACCATGGCGAGGTGCCTCGTGTCCCCGTCCGGGACAGACATTCTTCCGGGAGCCCCCCAAGCCGCCTTGTGCGGTGCACGCCGAACACGGGCAGTACGGCGTACACAGGCACTGAACGGTCCGCCGGGCACGCTCCGGAACCGGTGCGACCACGCCGCGTGACCCAGACACTGGGTGCCACGGCTCAAGGAAGCGCCATCACCAGATATTTCCTCCGCCGTTTCGGCGGATTACCGCCCCGGCACGGTCCACACAGCAAGGACCGAAGCCGGACAGCACAACCGGTCGCCGAGCCAGACAGGCCGACGTCCGCTCCAGGGAAGGACCCTTCGTGAGCGACACCACCGATCTGATGGGCGCACGTGTCGAGGAGACCGCTGCCGCGCCCGCCACGGACGCTGCCGCGCCTGCCACCGGTGCCGGCTCCCGGCGGCGCCGCGGTACCGGCCTCGAGGGCATGGTGCTGGCCGAGCTGCAGCAGGTCGCATCCGGCCTCGGCATCAGGGGCACCGCGCGCATGCGCAAGAGCCAGCTGATCGAGGTCATCAAGGAGGCGCAGGCGTCCGGCGGGGCCGCACCGGCCAAGGCCGACGCCGCCACCGAGACCAAGCCGAAGCGCCGCGCCACCTCCCGGACCCGTACGGGCGACGAGGCCGCCGCCGAGAAGGGCGACAAGGCGGAGAAGGCCGGGAAGAAGGCCGGCAAGGCGACTGCCGAGGCCCCCGCCGAGAAGGCCGTGGCCCAGCAGCAGATCGAGATTCCCGGCCAGCCCGCTGGGGGCACCCCCCGCGCGAGCGCAGCCGAGCGTGGGGGAGAAGCCGAGCGCGGGGGAGACGACGCCCCCTCCGAGCGCCGTCGCCGCCGCGCCACCGCCGACGCCGGCAGCCCGGCCGCCGCCGAGTCGGTCGCCGCCGAGGCCAAGAGCGAGCCGAAGGCCGAGACGCCCGCGCAGCAGCAGGCCCAGGGCCAGGGCGAGGGCCGGTCCGAGGCCGGCGAGGGCGGCGAGGGCCGCCGCCGCGACCGCCGCGAGCGCGGCCGGGACCGCGACCGCCGGGGCAAGGGCGACGACCAGCAGCAGAGCCAGGGCAACCAGCAGCGCCAGCAGCAGGGCGGCGGCCGTCAGGACCGTGACCGCCAGCAGGACGACGACGACTTCGAGGGCGGCCGCCGGGGCCGTCGCGGCCGGTACCGCGACCGCCGTGGCCGCCGTGGCCGCGACGACATCGCCGCCGAGCCGCAGATCGCCGAGGACGACGTCCTGATCCCCGTCGCGGGCATCCTGGACATCCTCGACAACTACGCGTTCATCCGCACCTCCGGCTACCTGCCGGGCCCGAACGACGTGTACGTCTCCCTCGCCCAGGTCCGCAAGAACGGCCTGCGCAAGGGCGACCACATCACCGGTGCCGTGCGCCAGCCCAAGGAAGGCGAGCGCCGCGAGAAGTTCAACGCGCTCGTCCGCCTCGACTCCGTCAACGGCATGGCGCCCGAACACGGCCGCGGCCGACCGGAGTTCAACAAGCTCACCCCGCTGTACCCGCAGGACCGCCTCCGCCTGGAGACGGACCCGGGTGTGCTGACGACCCGCATCATCGACCTGGTCTCGCCGATCGGCAAGGGCCAGCGCGGTCTGATCGTGGCCCCGCCGAAGACCGGCAAGACCATGATCATGCAGGCGATCGCCAACGCGATCACGCACAACAACCCCGAGTGCCACCTGATGGTCGTCCTCGTCGACGAGCGTCCGGAAGAGGTCACCGACATGCAGCGGTCGGTCAAGGGCGAGGTCATCTCCTCGACCTTCGACCGTCCGGCCGAGGACCACACCACGGTCGCCGAGCTCGCCATCGAGCGCGCCAAGCGCCTGGTGGAGCTGGGCCACGACGTGGTCGTCCTGCTGGACTCGATCACCCGTCTGGGCCGCGCGTACAACCTCGCCGCCCCGGCCTCCGGCCGCATCCTGTCCGGTGGTGTCGACTCCACCGCCCTGTACCCGCCCAAGCGCTTCTTCGGCGCGGCCCGCAACATCGAGGACGGCGGCTCGCTGACCATCCTCGCCACCGCTCTGGTGGACACCGGGTCCCGCATGGACGAGGTGATCTTCGAGGAGTTCAAGGGCACCGGCAACATGGAGCTCAAGCTCGACCGGAAGCTCGCCGACAAGCGCATCTTCCCGGCCGTCGACGTCGACGCGTCCGGCACCCGCAAGGAGGAGATCCTGCTCGGTGCCGAGGAGCTGGGCATCGTCTGGAAGCTGCGCCGGGTGCTGCACGCCCTCGACCAGCAGCAGGCGATCGAGCTGCTCCTGGACAAGATGAAGCAGACCAAGTCGAACGTCGAGTTCCTGATGCAGATCCAGAAGACGACGCCGGCGCCGGGCAACGGCGACTGAGCCTGAGCCCGCCGCGTCTTCGACGCCCGCACAAGTCCGCCCCGTCACCCGAGTGACGGGGCGGACTTCTGCTTTGTGAGATCGGCGAGCCGTAGTGGGAGAACGTGTTTTCGGATACGCCACCGGGATGCTCAGGGCTGCCCTCGGGCGGCTCCGCCTGCCCCGGTGGTTCCTTTCTCTCTCCTGCGCGCACCATCCGACCGGCGCCTCCGTCCGCACGGACGCGCACGGCGCCGCGCTGCCTTCCGGCAGGATCGACAGGAGTTCTGAGTGACATCCACTTCCCGGAGAGCGCACAGAGCTCTCCCCGCGGCTGCTGCCGCACTCGCGCTGTCCGGCGCGGTCCTGGCAGCCGCTCCGGCCGAGGCGCCCGGGGTGCCCCCGGTCCCGGCCCGGCAGACCGCCGAGGCGCCGGCCGGTGCCTCCCAGGCGGAACTGCTCCAGCGCGTCCAGGGCGCCCGGGACGTGCTCGAGGGCGACGCCACCGCCACGCCGACGGCGGAACCGGAGCCCACCGCGAGCCCCGAGACCTCCTCCGGCACCGTCGACCCGAAGATCATCGGCGGCAAGGACGCGACCATCGCCGAGGCGTCGCGCACTGCGCGTACGGCCTGAACTGGAGCAGGCACGGCGCCGTCGTCGCCGGCACCAACCGCCTCCCGACGGCCAGGACCTGCACGGCGGCCGGGCCGTCGGCGTGTGGCGCCAGTGGATCAACCCCGTGTACAACAACCGCACCAGCGCCGGCGGCGACCTCGCGGTGCTGACGCTGTCCGAGGCCCTGCCGTACAAGACGCTCCAGGTGACGTCGAGCACGGACACCGCCTCGTACGGCAGCGGCACCCCGGCGACGGTCTACGGCTGGGGGCGCACCAGCTCCACCAGCCAGGACATCTCGCCGACGCTGCGGAAGGCGACCGTCCCGATGCGGACGGACTCCGCCTGCAAGTCGGTCTTCGGCTCCTCCTTCGTCTCCGGCCAGATGGCCTGCGCCGGCAACCCGGCCTCCGGCCAGGACGCCGGGACGGTCTCCCCGTGCAACGGCGACTCCGGCGGCCCGCTCGTGGTCAACGGACGGATCGCCGGTGTCGTGTCGTGGGGCGTGAAGGACTGCGCCGAGTCGGGCGCGTACGGCGTCTACGCCAAGACCCGCTCCTGCGTCGGCGCCCTCAACACGCGGATCGACGACGCCGACCTCGACTTCGACCGCCGGGCGGACCTGTTCGTCCGCACGCCCGGCGGGACGGCGTACGAGTACTACTCCCTGGGCAAGTGGCCGTGGCTGGGCGACTGCATGGCGCTCGGCGACTACGGCGGGGTCACCCTGGCCCGCCAGGCCGACCTCGACCGGGACTCCTTCCAGGACTACCCGCTGCGCACCTCCGACGGCGTCCTGTACCACTTCGGGTTCAACGGCGTCGACCGCTACGAGACCACCCGGGCCGGCGGCGGCTGGAACACGATGAAGAACATCGCGGTCCCCGGCGACCTCTCCGGCGACGCCCTGCCCGACCTGATCGGCCAGGACAAGTCCGGGGCGCTGTGGCTCTACCCGGGCAAGGGCAACGGCCTCCTCGGCACCCGCGTCCGGGTCGGCGGCGGCTGGGGCAGCCTTCAACCTCTTCGGCTGATCCGCCCACCGCGCTCCGCGCGCCCTGGAGCCCCGGGCCGCCTCCTCACCGGAGGCGGCCCTTCGCGCGCGGGGCACGTGTGCGCCGCGCGCGCGATGTGCGAATCGCCACACGGCGGACATGTGGGAAAGTGCAACTCTTTCCGGAGCTCACCCGTCAGACCTGACAGAGCGATGACAGAGCGACGACGGAGCCGCAGGAGAACCGAGGAGCACATGCCCGACGACCGCACACCGGGCCCCGGCATACCGGGCGCGCCCGCCCGCACGGGCCCGCGCCGCCGCGCCAGGGGCCGCCGCCGCAAGCCCCGCGGCAGGCGGCGCACCGGTCTGATCGTCACGGCGTGGACCGCCGCGGGCATCGTGGTCCTCGGCGGCTCCGGAGCCGGCTACCTGTACCTCAAGCTGAACGGCAACCTCAAGAGCGTCGACATCGACCAGGTCCTCGGCACCGGCCGCCCGGACAAGGCCGGCAACGGCTCCGAGAACATCCTCGTCCTCGGCTCCGACACCCGCTCCGGCGGCAACGGGAAGCTCGGCGGCGGCACCGACGACGGCACCGCCCGCTCCGACACCGCGATGATCGTGCACGTCCACCGGGGCCACAAGGAAGCCAGCGTCGTCTCCGTCCCGCGCGACACCCTCGTCGACCGCCCCACCTGCACCGGCACCGCCGGCCGGCAGCACCCCGCCGCGCACGAGGTGATGTTCAACTCGGCGTACTCCACCGGCGGCGCCGCCTGCGCCGTCAAGACCGTCGAGACCCTCACCGGCCTGCGCATGGACCACTACCTGGAGATCGACTTCGCCGGCTTCGAGAAGCTCGTCGACGAGCTCGGCGGCGTCCGGGTCACCACCACCGAGGACATCGAGGACCCCGGCAGCCACCTCGACCTGACGGCCGGCACCCACCGGCTCGACGGCGAGCAGGCCCTCGGCCTGGTCCGCACCCGGCACGGCGTCGGCGACGGCTCCGACCTCGGCCGCATCCAGCTCCAGCAGGCCTTCGTCAAGGCCCTGGTCGACCAGGTGAAGGACATCGGCGTCCTCACCAGCCCCAAGAAGCTCTACGGCCTCGCCGACACCGCCACCGAGGCCGTGACCACCGACTCCGGCCTCGGCTCGGTGAACTCCCTGACGGCCTTCGCGAACGGCCTGAAGGGCATCGGCGCCTCCGGTCTGCACATGGTCACTCTGCCGGTGTGCTACGACCCCGCCGACGGCAACCGCGTCCTCGTCCGGGAGGCCGAGGCCCGGCAGGTCTGGGACGCCCTGAAACGCGACGAGCCGATCCCGCAGACGGCCACCGAGGGCACGGCCACGGGCGAGGCCGGGGACGTCGTGAGCGCCCCTTAGCGGTGCGAGGAACGGCGCGACCGGCCACAGCACGCCCGCTCCCGTCCCCGGGAACAAACGACGGCGGCCCCCGGTTTTGGGTGAAGGCGCCAGTCCTGGCAGACTGGTACGTCGGCTCCGGTTCACGCCTCCGCAACCCGCGGATGCGACCCGGCGCCCTCCCGGAACCTAGGAGACACCTTGAAGCGCGACATCCACCCCGCGTACGTCGAGACGCAGGTCAGCTGCACCTGCGGCGCGTCGTTCACCACCCGCAGCACCATCGAGTCCGGCACCATCCGGGCCGAGGTCTGCTCCGAGTGCCACCCGTTCTACACGGGCAAGCAGAAGATCCTCGACACCGGTGGCCGTGTGGCCCGCTTCGAGGCCCGCTTCGGCAAGGCCGCCGGCTCCAAGAAGTAGCGAGCCCCATACCGCCGGTCCACGGCCGCGCCCCCAGCCGGGGGAGCGCCGGGACCGGCGTTTTTGGTCGCCCGCCTTCCCCTTCACCGCAGTATCAGGAGCCCCAAGATGTTCGAGGCCGTCGAGGAACTCGTCGCCGAGCACGCCGACCTGGAGAAGAAGCTCGCCGACCCGTCGGTCCACGCCGACCAGGCGAACGCGCGCAAGCTGAACAAGCGCTACGCCGAGCTCACCCCGATCGTCGCCACGTACCGCTCCTGGAAGCAGGCGGGCGACGACATCGAGACCGCGCGCGAGCTGGCCGCCGACGACCCCGACTTCGCCGCCGAGGTGAAGGACATGGAGAAGCAGCGCGAGGAGCTCACCGAGAAGCTGCGGCTGCTGCTCGTCCCCCGCGACCCCAGCGACGACAAGGACGTCATCCTGGAGATCAAGGCGGGCGCGGGCGGCGACGAGTCGGCGCTGTTCGCGGGCGACCTGCTGCGCATGTACCTGCGGTACGCCGAGCGGGTCGGCTGGAAGACCGAGATCATCGACGCCACCGAGTCCGAGCTGGGCGGCTACAAGGACGTCCAGGTCGCCGTGAAGGCCCGCGGCCAGATCGAGCCCGGCCAGGGCGTGTGGGCCCGGCTGAAGTACGAGGGCGGCGTGCACCGCGTGCAGCGGGTGCCCGCCACCGAGTCGCAGGGCCGCATCCACACCTCCGCCGCCGGTGTCCTCGTGACCCCCGAGGCGGAGGAGGTCGACGTCGAGATCAACCCCAACGACCTGCGGATCGACGTCTACCGGTCCTCCGGGCCCGGCGGCCAGTCCGTCAACACCACCGACTCCGCGGTGCGCATCACGCACATCCCGACCGGAGTCGTCGCCTCCTGCCAGAACGAGAAGAGCCAGCTGCAGAACAAGGAGCAGGCGCTGCGTATCCTGCGCTCCAGGCTGCTCGCCATGGCGCAGGAGGAGGCGGAGAGGGAGGCCGCGGACGCCCGCCGCAGCCAGGTCCGCACCGTCGACCGCTCCGAGAAGATCCGCACCTACAACTTCCCGGAGAACCGCATCTCGGACCACCGCGTCGGCTTCAAGGCCTACAACCTGGACCAGGTCCTGGACGGCGACCTCGACGCGGTGATCCAGGCCTGTGTCGACGCGGACTCGGCGGCCAAGCTCGCCGCCGCGTAAGGACGCGCGGCGACACAGGACCAAGGAACCAGACCAGCCCTCGTACGAAGCACCGAGCACCGGAGGACGCGCGTGCAGCAATCTTTTGGGGGGCGACCCCCAGGCCCCCGCAGCGTGCTGCTCGCGGAGGTGGCCCAGGCCACCCAGCGGCTCGCCGACGCCGGCGTGCCCTCGCCGCGCACCGACGCCGAGGAGCTCGCCGCGTTCGTGCACGGCGTCAAACGCGGCGCGCTGCACACCGTGAAGGACCAGGACTTCGACGCCCGCTACTGGGAGGTCGTCGCCCGCCGCGAGGCCCGCGAACCGCTCCAGCACATCACCGGGCGCGCCTACTTCCGCTACCTGGAGCTCCAGGTCGGGCCCGGCGTCTTCGTGCCGCGGCCCGAGACGGAGTCCGTGGTCGGCTGGGCGATAGACGCCGTGCGCGCCATGGACGTCGTGGAGCCGTGCATCGTCGACCTGTGCACGGGGTCGGGCGCCATCGCGCTCGCCCTGGCGCAGGAGGTGCCGCGCTCGCGCGTGTACGCCGTGGAGCTGTCCGAGGACGCCCTGGTGTGGGCCCGCAAGAACGTCGAGGGGTCCAGGGTGGAACTGCGCCAGGGCGACGCCCGGACGGCCTTCCCGGACCTCGACGGCCAGGTCGACCTGGTCATCTCCAACCCGCCGTACATCCCGCTCACCGAGTGGGAGTACGTCGCCCCCGAGGCCCGCGACCACGACCCGGAGATGGCCCTGTTCTCCGGCGAGGACGGACTGGACCTGATCCGCGGTCTGGAGCGCACCGCGCACCGGCTGCTGCGCCCCGGCGGCGTGGTCGTCGTCGAGCACGCCGACACCCAGGGCGGCCAGGTGCCGTGGATCTTCGCCGAGACCCGCGGCTGGACCGACGCCGCCGACCACCCCGACCTCAACAACCGCCCGCGGTTCGCCACGGCCCGCAAGGCCCTGCCGTGAGCGACCCCCAGACTTCGACTTCGCAGCACGTGTACGAGGAGGCCCGTTAGACATGGCACGGCGATACGACACCAACGACGCGACCGACCGCGTGACCGGTCTGCGCGAGGCCGCGTCCGCCGTCCGCCGGGGCGAGCTCGTGGTGCTGCCGACCGACACGGTGTACGGCATCGGCGCCGACGCGTTCTCCCCGGAGGCCGTCGGCGACCTGCTGGAGGCCAAGGGCCGGGGCCGCAACATGCCCAGCCCCGTCCTCATCGGCTCCCCGAACACCCTGCACGGCCTCGTCACCGACTTCTCCGAGCTGGCCTGGGAGCTGGTCGACGCCTTCTGGCCGGGCGCGCTGACGCTGGTCGCCAAGCACCAGCCGTCCCTGGCCTGGGACCTCGGCGAGACCCGCGGCACCGTCGCCGTGCGCATGCCGCTGCACCCGGTCGCCCTGGAGCTGCTCAACGAGTTCGGCCCGATGGCCGTGTCCTCCGCCAACCTCACCGGCCACCCGGCGCCGGAGGACTGCGACGCCGCGCAGGCGATGCTCGGCGACTCCGTCTCCGTCTACCTCGACGGCGGCCCCACCCCGGGCAACGTCCCGTCGTCGATCGTCGACGTCACCCGTCCCGTGCCCGTGCTGCTGCGCGAGGGCGCCCTGTCCCCGGACGAGCTGCGCAAGGTCGTACCCGACCTCGAGGTGGCCAATTGACCGCCCCTGACACGGGGCGTGGCATAGGCAGCGGGCAGTGGGCCGCCGAGGAGACGACGACGTTCGGCTTTCCGCGCGACAGCTTCCGCATCCTCCACGTCAGCACCGGCAACGTGTGCCGCTCGCCCATCACCGAACGGCTGACCCGGCACTTCGTGTCGGAGCGGCTCGGCGTCCTGGGCGGCGGCCTGATCGTGGAGAGCGCGGGCACCTGGGGCCACGAGGGCGCGCCCATGGAGCCCCACGCGGAGACCGTCCTGGCCGAGTTCGGCGCGGACGCCTCCGGCTTCACCGGCCGTGAACTGCACGACGAGCACGTCATCCGCGCCGACCTGGTGCTGACGGCGACCCGCGACCACCGGGCGCAGGTCATCTCCATGGGCCACTCGGCGGGCCTGCGCACCTTCACGCTGAAGGAGTTCACCCGCCTGGTCGATGCCATCGACCCGGCCACCCTGCCGCCCCTGGAGGAGGGCGTGGTCACCCGCGCCCGCGCCTTGGTGCGCGCCGCCGCCGCGCTGCGCGGCTGGCTGCTCGCGCCGAACGCCGAGGCCGACGAGGTGCTCGACCCGTACGGGGCGCCGCTCACCTTCTTCCGGTCGATCGGCGAGGAGATACACCAGGCCCTGGACCCGGTCGTCACCGCCCTGACCGGCGTCCCCGCACCGGCTTAGGCGACCGGGCGCCCCTCGCGCCCCGGGCCTACATTGGACGTACGTCACCGTCGACGCACGCCCGGAGCGCACCATGTCGGTCACCCACGCCCCCGCGGCCGATGTCCTGCGGCGCCAGGACCCCGAGCTGGCCGAGATCCTGCTCGCGGAACGCCACCGGCAGTCCACCACGCTCCAGCTGATCGCCGCCGAGAACTTCACCTCGCCGGCCGTGCTGGCCGCCCTCGGCTCCCCGCTCGCCAACAAGTACGCCGAGGGCTACCCCGGCGCCCGGCACCACGGCGGCTGCGAGATCGTCGACGTCGCCGAGACCCTCGCCGTGGAGCGCGCCCGGGCCCTGTTCGGCGCCGAGCACGCCAACGTGCAGTCCCACTCGGGCTCCTCCGCCGTCCTGGCCGCCTACGCCGCGCTGCTGCGCCCCGGCGACACCGTCCTGGCCCTCGGCCTGCCGCACGGCGGGCACCTCACCCACGGCTCGCCCGCCAACTTCTCCGGCCGCTGGTTCGACTTCGTCGGCTACGGCCTGGAGGCCGAGTCCGGGCTCGTCGACCACGACCAGGTGCGCACCCTGGCCCGCGCCCACCGCCCCAAGGCGATCGTGTGCGGCTCGATCGCCTACCCCCGCCACCTCGACTACGCCTTCTTCCGCGAGGTCGCCGACGAGGTGGGCGCCTATCTCATCGCGGACGCGGCCCACCCCATCGGGCTCGTCGCGGGGGGAGCGGCGCCCAGCCCGGTGCCGTACGCCGACGTGGTGTGCGCCACCACCCACAAGGTGCTGCGCGGCCCGCGCGGCGGGATGATCCTGTGCGGGAGCGAGCTGGCCGAGCGGGTCGACCGGGCCGTCTTCCCGTTCACCCAGGGCGGTGCGCAGATGCACACCATCGCCGCCAAGGCGGTCGCCTTCGGGGAGGCGTCGACCCCGGCCTTCGCCGCGTACGCCCACCAGGTCGTCGCCAACGCGCGGGCCCTGGCCGGCGTACTGGCCGCCGAGGGGTTCGCCGTCACCACCGGCGGCACCGACACCCACCTGCTGACCTGCGACCCGACGCCGCTCGGCGTCGACGGGCGCACGGCGCGCGGCCGGCTGGCGGCGGCCGGGATCGTCCTGGACTGCTGCGCGCTGCCGCACGGCGACGCCCGGGGGCTGCGCCTGGGCACGGCGGCGGTGACGACCCAGGGGATGGGGGAGGGGGAGATGCGCACGATCGGGGCGCTGCTCGCGCAGGGGGTCCGAGGGGCGGAGGAGAGCGGGGCCACCCGTGCGCAGGTGCGGGAACTCGTCGCCGGATTCCCGCCCTACCCGGGGTGAGGCGGGGTAGGCGCATGCGCGTGCACAGGCGCACATGCAACCATGGCCGCTACCCGGAAGTCCTCACCCGTATGCGTGCCTCGCTAGGGTGGGGAGCCGGGAATGGCCAGCGAGACCTGTGGGGAAGCCCGTGCGTGAATACCTGCTGACGCTCTGCATCACGGCCGCGGTGACGTACCTGCTGACCGGGCCGGTGCGGAAGTTCGCGATCGTGGCGGGGGCGATGCCGGAGATCCGGGCGCGGGACGTCCACCGCGAACCCACTCCGCGGCTCGGCGGGATCGCGATGTTCTTCGGTCTGTGCGCGGGTCTGCTGGTCGCCGACCACCTCACCAACCTCAGCGAGGTCTTCGAGACGTCCAACGAGCCGCGGGCGCTGCTGTCCGGCGCGGCCCTGATCTGGCTGATCGGCGTCCTGGACGACAAATTCGACATCGATGCCCTGGTCAAGCTGGGCGCCCAGATGATCGCCGCCGGTGTGATGGTGGTGCAGGGCCTGACGATCCTGTGGCTGCCCATCCCGGGTGTGGGCAACGTGGCGCTGACCCAGTGGCAGGGCACGCTGCTGACGGTGGCCCTGGTCGTCATCACCATCAACGCGGTCAACTTCGTGGACGGCCTGGACGGCCTCGCCGCCGGCATGGTGTGCATCGCGTCCGCCGCGTTCTTCATGTACGCCTACCGGATCTGGTACTCGTACGGCATCGAGGCCGCCGCCCCCGCCACGCTCTTCGCGGCGATCCTGATGGGCATGTGCCTGGGCTTCCTGCCGCACAACATGCACCCCGCGCGCATCTTCATGGGCGACTCGGGCTCCATGCTGATCGGCCTGGTGCTGGCCGCGGGCGCGATCTCGGTGACGGGCCAGGTCGACCCGGACGCGATGCGGCTGTTCTCGGGTTCCGAGCGCAACACCGTGCACCAGATGGTGCCGGTCTACATCCCGCTGCTGATGCCGCTGACGATCATCGCGATCCCCGCCGCCGACCTGATCCTGGCGATCGTGCGCCGCACCTGGCGCGGCCAGTCGCCGTTCGCCGCCGACCGCGGTCATCTGCACCACCGGCTGCTGGAGATCGGCCACTCGCACAGCCGGGCCGTGCTGATCATGTACTTCTGGTCGGCGCTGATCGCCTTCGGCGCGCTGGCCTACTCGGTGAACTCGGCCTCGATGTGGAGCGTGCTCGGCGTGGTGGCGCTCAGCGCGATCGGCCTGGTCCTGCTCCTGCTTCCGCGCTTCAGGCCGCGCACCCCGGTCTGGGCCGAGCGCTTCGTGCCGCCGCGCTACCGGCGCCGGCGGTGGGCGCGGACGCCCGGCGCCGGTGTGCCGGTGAGCGGCGGAACGCGCGAGTACCACGGGGCCACCGCGCTGGGGGACCGGGTGATGGTCCCGGACCGGGAGCCCGCGGGCGACGGACGGTAGCCCGCGGGCACCCCGGCCGGGGAGGCGGCGGTCAGGCGGAAGGGGTGCCGCCCGGCTGGTCGGGGAGCCGGCCGACCTGGACGGCCATGGCGCCGGCCTGGAAGCGGCTGCGGGCACCCAGCCGGGTCATCAGGGTGTTGGCGATCCGGCGTGCCGTGCGGGGGGAGACCCCCAGGCGCTTGGCGATCGTCTCGTCGGTGATGACCATGGCACCGTCGCTGGAGCGTTCGGCGTGGGCGGAGACGACGGCGCACTCCCGGTCGGTGTTGATCATCCGGACCGGCAGGGCGAGGCCGTCCGCCGTCTCCGGCGCGTGCCGCGTCGAGGACAGCGAGACCGAGTTCTCCATCGTCCTGCCCGGCTCGTCGATCAGCGGTGTACGGCGGATCGCAGTGTCCCTGATCGGCCGGGACGCGGAAGTCACGCCGGCTCCCTGGACGCCCGGCTGCCGGCCAAGCACGGCAAGGCGATCCCCGAGGCACTGGTGGAGTCCGCGCTGCGGGAGGCGTCGCTCTTCGCGGAGCACGACTTCCACGACCTGAAGATCTCCGGCCTGAAGATCTCCGTGAAGCACCACGACCCGGTGGTGATGATCCAGGCCCACGAACTGCCGGCCGAGGCGTGCGACTACCCCCTCCGCCTCGGTGTCACGGAGGCCGGCCCCGTCTTCCAGGGCACGGTGAAGTCGTCCGTGGCGTTCGGCGCCCTGCTGCGCCAGGGCATCGGGGACACGATCCGGGTGTCGCTGTCGGCCCCGCCGCTGGAGGAGGCGAAGGCCGGGACCCAGATCCTCCAGGCGCTGGGGCTGCGCCCGCGCAAGCTGGGGATCGTCTCCTGCCCGTCGTGCGCACCGTGCCCGAGTCGAAGATCGCGGAGACCCTGATCGAGGAGGCCCTGAAACGGGCGGAGGCCACCGGGTCACACGGCGAACGCACCGAGTGAGGCACCGAGGGGGCTGCGGCGTCAACCGGCCGCCCGCCGCCAGCCCCCGACAGGTGGCCAAGGTAAGAATCTGACGAGAGCATTGCCAAGTCGTGGGGGAGCAAAATTCCCCAATACCAGACAAGTGGGCACCGTATCTGCACAGACGCGCAGGGTCACTCTCGTGTGTGATGGCAAGCACACCCATTAGGTAAAGACTGCATCAAATAGTTTGTGATACGGTTCACGAGAACCCGGGACAGAGCTGAAGGGTCGCAGTGCGACGGCCCCTTGGTGCAGGACCGCATCACTCGGCCCGGGACTACGCTCGTCCATGACGACACCCCTGCCCCCTGTGAAAGCGGAGTTGCCGCCATGCCGTCCAATGACGCCCGGAACCTTCTGCAGTGCGCCGTGCCCGCGGCCGCTGCCGGTGCGGTCGCCGTCGCCGTCTCCGGCGCGGTGGCCGGAGGCAAGGGGGCGTTGGGGGCTGCCGCCGGTGCGGCGCTGGCCATCCTGTTCATGGGAATCGGTCTCTACGTCCTGCAGTGGACGGCAAAAACGCTCCCGCAGCTGTTCCAGGCCATGGGGCTGATGCTCTACGTCGTCCAGCTCCTGCTGCTCCTGATCTTCGTCGCCCTCTTCAAGGACACCTCTCTCTTCAACGTGAAGGCGTTCGCGGTCTCACTCGTGGCCGCGACCGTCGTGTGGATGGCCGCGCAGGCCCGAGCCCACCTGAAGGCCCGGATCTTCTACGTCGATCCGGAAGCCGTGAAGAGCGAGCGGTCCGAGAAGACAGGGCTGCCGTCGTGAGGGGTAGGGGCGGAATAAAGACCGGTGGGAACTCCTGCTATCGTCCGGTGCCAACTGCGGCATCGCGGGCGCGGGCATCTGAGCTGACGCCTGCTCGATTGCGAGGCTCGATGCCCCTCAGCCGCCCCCACATCCGTAACACCAGTCCAGTGCCGAACCGCGGCCGCGTGCCGCGCCGACACAACGAGGTTGCCGTACCTATGCGCCACGCTGAAGGAGCCCGCGGTGAGTGCTGACCCAACGCAGGTGCTCGCCTTCGAGACCGACTGCCACATCTTCGACGGGTGTGGATTCCCGGCTCCCGGCCTGCATTCCTTTGTCTTCAAGCCGCTCTTCACTGTCGGCGGGTTCGAGTTCAACAAGCCGATGCTGCTCGCGCTCATCGGCACGGTCGCGATCATCGCCTTCTTCTGGGCCGCGTTCGCCAAGCCGAAGCTCGTGCCGGGCAAGCTGCAGATGATCGGCGAGGCCGGCTACGACTTCGTGCGCCGCGGCATCGTCTACGAGACCCTCGGCAAGCGGGACGGCGAGAAGTACGTGCCGCTCATGGTCTCGCTGTTCTTCTTCATCTGGATCATGAACCTGTGGTCCGTCGTCCCGGTGGCACAGTTCCCGGTGACCTCCCTGATCGCGTTCCCCGCAGGGCTGGCCGCCATCGTCTACATCCTGTGGATGTACCTGACGTTCAAGAAGCACGGCTTCGTCGGCGGCCTGAAGAACATCAGCGGTTACGACAAGAAGCTGGGCGCCGTGCTCCCGGTGATCGTCGTCATCGACTTCTTCTCGAACGTCCTGATCCGGCCGTTCACCCACGCGGTCCGGCTCTTCGCGAACATGTTCGCCGGTCACCTGCTCCTGCTGACCTTCACGATCGGCAGCTGGTACCTGCTGAACGGCCTGGGCATCGTCTACGCTGGCGCCTCGTTCGTGATGACCATCCTCCTCACCGCGTTCGAGCTCTTCATCCAGGCTGTTCAGGCATACGTCTTCGTACTCCTCGCCTGCAGCTACGTTCAGGGCGCTCTCGCCGAGCACCACTGAGCCACCTCGCCTCCCTGTCCACCTGACTGTCCGGTGGCCAACCCCCACCGGTATATGCAAAGAGAAGGAAGAACCGGCATGTCCGCTCTCCAGACCCTCGCCGCCGACGGCCTCTCCGGCAACCTCGGTTCGATCGGCTACGGCCTCGCTGCGATCGGCCCCGGCATCGGCGTCGGCATCATCTTCGGCAACGGCACCCAGGCCCTGGCCCGGCAGCCCGAGGCGGCCGGTCTGATCCGCGCCAACCAGATCATGGGTTTCGCCTTCTGTGAGGCCCTGGCGCTGATCGGTATCGTCATGGGCTTCCTCTTCCGTAGCTGAACCGCGCTTCGACGCAACTCCCTTAGACGGAAGGCACTGATGTGAACGCCCTGGTACAGCTGGCGGCGGAAGAGGAACAGAATCCTCTGATCCCCGCGATCCCAGAGCTCGTCATCGGCCTGATCGCTTTCGCCATCGTCTTCTTCTTCCTCGCCAAGAAGCTCCTCCCGAACATCAACAAGGTTCTGGACGAGCGCCGCGAGGCCATCGAGGGCGGTATCGAGAAGGCCGAGGCCGCCCAGACCGAGGCCCAGAGCGTGCTCGAGCAGTACAAGGCTCAGCTCGCCGAGGCCCGGCACGAGGCCGCGCGCCTGCGCCAGGAGGCGCAGGAGCAGGGTGCCGCGCTCATCGCCGAGATGCGCGCGGAGGGCCAGCGGCAGCGTGAGGAGATCATCGCCGCCGGTCACGCCCAGATCGAGGCCGACCGCAAGGCCGCCGCGTCCGCGCTGCGCCAGGACGTCGGCAAGCTCGCCACCGAACTGGCCGGCAAGCTCGTCGGCGAGTCCCTCGAGGACCACGCCCGGCAGAGCCGCGTCATCGACCGGTTCCTCGACGAGCTCGACGACAAGGCGACGAAGGCCGAGGCCACGCGATGAACGGAGCGAGCCGCGAGGCCCTGGCAGCCGCACGTGAGCGTCTCGACGCGCTGACGGACTCCACGTCCGTGGACGCGGCGCGGCTCGCCGACGAGCTGGCCGCCGTCACCGCGCTGCTCGACCGCGAGGTGTCGCTGCGTCGGGTCCTGACCGACCCGGCGCAGGCCGGTGAGGCCAAGGCCGAACTGGTCCAGCGCCTGCTCGGTGCCCAGGTCAGCGGCCCCGCCGCCGACCTGGTGGCCGGCCTGGTGCGCTCCCGCTGGTCGCAGTCGCGCGACCTGGTGGACGCGCTGGAGGAGCTGGCGAACACCGCCGACCTCACCGCCGCGCAGAAGGACGGCACGCTCGACGACGTCGAGGACGAGCTGTTCCGGTTCGGCCGGATCGTCTCCGGCAGCACCGAGCTGCGGGCCGCGCTGACCGACCGCAAGGCCACCACCTCGGCCAAGGCCGGGCTGATGCGCGAGCTGCTCGGCGGCCGGGCCAAGCCGGGCACCGAGCGTCTGGTCACGCGCCTCGTCACCGCGCCGCGGGGACGTAGCCTTGAGTCAGGACTGGAATCCCTGTCCAAGCTCGCCGCCGAGCGACGCAACCGCATGGTCGCCGTCGTCACGTCGGCGGTCCCGCTGAGCGACGCGCAGAAGCAGCGCCTGGGCGCCACCCTCGCGAAGCTCTACGGCCGCCCGATGCACCTCAACCTCGACGTGGACCCCGAGGTCCTCGGCGGGATCCGGGTGCAGGTCGGCGATGAGGTCATCAACGGCTCCATCGCGGACCGCCTCGAGGACGCCGGCCGCCGCCTGGCGAGCTGAGCGGCACCGCGGCAACTGAACACGCAGTACGTACTTACGGCCCTGGTTGGGCCGTGCAGAGGATTGCAAAGTTTCTGGGGGGAGCCCCCAGATCCCCCAAAGAAACTTCGGGCCCAACAAGGAGAGCAGGGAACTCAGATGGCGGAGCTCACGATCCGGCCGGAGGAGATCCGGGACGCACTGGAGAACTTCGTCCAGTCGTACAAGCCGGACGCGGCCTCGCGCGAGGAGGTCGGTACGGTCACCCTTGCCGGCGACGGCATCGCGAAGGTCGAAGGTCTTCCCTCGGCCATGGCCAACGAGCTGCTGAAGTTCGAGGACGGCACCCTCGGCCTCGCCCTCAACCTCGAGGAGCGCGAGATCGGTGCCATCGTCCTCGGTGAGTTCAGCGGCATCGAGGAGGGTCAGCCGGTCACCCGCACCGGCGAGGTCCTGTCCGTCGCCGTGGGCGAGGGTTACCTGGGCCGCGTGGTCGACCCGCTCGGCAACCCGATCGACGGCCTCGGCGAGATCGAGACCGAGGGCCGCCGTGCCCTCGAACTGCAGGCCCCCACGGTCATGCAGCGCAAGTCGGTGCACGAGCCGATGGAGACGGGCTACAAGGCCGTCGACGCCATGACCCCGATCGGCCGTGGTCAGCGTCAGCTGATCATCGGCGACCGCCAGACCGGCAAGACCGCCCTGGCCGTCGACACGATCATCAACCAGCGTGACAACTGGCGCACCGGCGACCCGAAGAAGCAGGTCCGCTGCATCTACGTCGCCATCGGCCAGAAGGGCTCCACCATCGCGTCGGTCCGCCGCGCGCTGGAGGAGAACGGCGCGCTGGAGTACACGACCATCGTCGCCGCCCCGGCGTCCGACCCGGCCGGCTTCAAGTACCTGGCGCCGTACACCGGCTCGGCCATCGGCCAGCACTGGATGTACCAGGGCAAGCACGTCCTGATCATCTTCGACGACCTGTCGAAGCAGGCCGACGCCTACCGCGCCGTGTCCCTGCTGCTGCGCCGTCCGCCGGGCCGCGAGGCCTACCCGGGCGACGTCTTCTACCTGCACTCCCGTCTGCTGGAGCGCTGCGCCAAGCTCTCCGACGACATGGGTGCCGGTTCGATGACCGGTCTGCCGATCGTCGAGACCAAGGCCAACGACGTCTCGGCGTTCATCCCGACCAACGTCATCTCCATCACCGACGGCCAGTGCTTCCTGGAGTCGGACCTGTTCAACGCCGGTCAGCGCCCCGCGCTGAACGTCGGTATCTCCGTCTCCCGAGTCGGTGGTTCCGCGCAGCACAAGGCGATGCGCCAGGTCTCCGGCCGTCTGCGCGTGGACCTCGCCCAGTTCCGTGAGCTGGAGGCGTTCGCCGCCTTCGGTTCCGACCTGGACGCCGCGTCGAAGGCGCAGCTGGAGCGCGGTCAGCGCATGGTCGAGCTGCTGAAGCAGAACCAGTACGAGCCGATGGCCACCGAGGACCAGGTCGTCTCGATCTGGGCCGGTACCACGGGCCGCATGGACGACGTGCCGGTCGCCGACATCCGCCGCTTCGAGAAGGAGCTGCTGGACTACCTGCACCGCAAGGAGCAGGGCCTGATGACCTCCATCAAGGAGGGCGCCAAGATGTCCGACGACACGATCCAGGCGATCGCCGACGCCGTGGCGGAGTTCAAGAAGCAGTTCGAGACGAGCGACGGCAAGCTGCTCGGCGAGGACGCCCCGTCCGCCGCCAAGTGACGTAAGGAAGGGACCTGACTCATGGGAGCCCAGCTCCGGGTCTACAAGCGTCGCATCCGATCCGTCACCGCGACCAAGAAGATCACCAAGGCGATGGAGATGATCGCCGCCTCGCGCGTCGTCAAGGCGCAGCGCAAGGTGGCGGCCTCCACGCCGTACGCGCGGGAACTGACCCGCGCGGTCACGGCGGTCGGCACCGGTTCGAACACCAGGCACCCGCTGACCACGGAGGCGGAGAACCCGACCCGTGCCGCGGTCCTGCTCCTCACGAGCGACCGCGGCCTGGCCGGCGCCTTCAACTCCAACGCCATCAAGGCGGCGGAGCAGCTGACCGAGCGCCTGGAGCGCGAGGGCAAGCAGGTCGACACGTACATCGTCGGCCGGCGGGGTGTCGCCCACTACAACTTCCGTGAGCGCACGATCGCGGAGTCGTTCACGGGCTTCACCGACGAGCCCACGTACGCGGACGCCAAGAAGGTCGCGGCTCCGCTGATCGAGGCCATCAAGGCGGAGACGGCGGACGGCGGCGTGGACGAACTCCACATCGTCTACACCGAGTTCGTCTCGATGATGACGCAGACGGCGGTCGACTCCCGGATGCTTCCGCTGCGCCTCGAAGAGGTCGCGGAGGAGACCGCCCCCAAGGGCGAGATCCTCCCGCTGTACGACTTCGAGCCCTCGGCGGAGGACGTTCTCGACGCCCTGCTGCCGCGCTACGTGGAAAGCCGGATCTACAACGCGCTGCTCCAGTCGGCCGCTTCCAAGCACGCCGCCACGCGGCGCGCGATGAAGTCGGCCACCGACAACGCGGGCGAGCTGATCAACACGCTCTCCCGTCTTGCCAACGCGGCCCGCCAGGCCGAAATCACCCAGGAAATCAGCGAGATCGTCGGTGGCGCGAGCGCCCTGGCCGACGCGACCGCGGGGAGTGACAACTAATGACCACCACTGTTGAGCCGACCGCTGCGTCGGGCGTGGCCACCGGCCGCGTCGCGCGGGTCATCGGCCCGGTCGTCGACGTGGAGTTCCCCGTCGACGCGATGCCGGACATCTACAACGCGCTGCACGTCGAGGTCGCCGACCCGGCCAACGCCGGCGAGCTGAAGACGCTGACCCTGGAGGTCGCCCAGCACCTGGGTGACGGCCTGGTCCGCGCCATCTCGATGCAGCCCACCGACGGCCTGGTCCGCCAGGCCCAGGTGACCGACACGGGTGCCGCCATCTCGGTGCCGGTCGGCGACTTCACCAAGGGCAAGGTGTTCAACACCCTCGGTGAGGTGCTGAACGTCGACGAGTCCTACGACGGCGAGCGCTGGCCGATCCACCGCAAGGCGCCCAACTTCGACGAGCTCGAGTCGAAGACCGAGATGTTCGAGACCGGCATCAAGGTCATCGACCTGCTGACCCCGTACGTCAAGGGCGGCAAGATCGGTCTGTTCGGCGGCGCCGGCGTCGGCAAGACGGTGCTCATCCAGGAGATGATCTACCGCGTCGCCAACAACCACGACGGTGTGTCGGTGTTCGCGGGCGTCGGTGAGCGCACCCGTGAGGGCAACGACCTCATCGACGAGATGAGCGACTCGGGCGTCATCGACAAGACCGCCCTGGTCTTCGGCCAGATGGACGAGCCCCCGGGCACCCGTCTGCGCGTGGCGCTGGCCGGTCTGACGATGGCGGAGTACTTCCGCGACGTCCAGAAGCAGGACGTGCTGTTCTTCATCGACAACATCTTCCGCTTCACCCAGGCCGGCTCCGAGGTGTCGACCCTGCTCGGCCGTATGCCCTCCGCGGTGGGCTACCAGCCGAACCTGGCCGACGAGATGGGTCTCCTCCAGGAGCGCATCACCTCGACCCGCGGTCACTCGATCACCTCGATGCAGGCGATCTACGTCCCCGCGGACGACCTGACCGACCCGGCCCCGGCCACCACCTTCGCCCACCTCGACGCGACGACGGTTCTGTCCCGTCCGATCTCCGAGAAGGGCATCTACCCGGCCGTGGACCCGCTGGACTCCACGTCCCGCATCCTCGACCCGCGCTACATCTCGGCGGACCACTACAACGCCGCGATGCGCGTGAAGAACATCCTGCAGAAGTACAAGGACCTGCAGGACATCATCGCGATCCTCGGTATCGACGAGCTCGGCGAGGAGGACAAGCTCGTCGTCCACCGTGCCCGTCGCGTGGAGCGCTTCCTGTCCCAGAACACCCACGTCGCCAAGCAGTTCACCGGCGTGGACGGTTCGGACGTTCCGCTGGACGAGTCGATCGCCGCGTTCAACGCGATCTGCGACGGTGAGTACGACCACTTCCCCGAGCAGGCGTTCTTCATGTGCGGTGGTATCGAGGACCTGAAGAAGAACGCGAAGGAGCTGGGCGTCTCCTGAGCCTCGCGCTCACCGTGAGCCCCGGGCTCACGTCCGAGGGGGCGGGCGCGTCCCGCCCCCTCACCCACGCCTACTAGACTTGTAACCAACACCCGGCTCTCCCGCCGGGTGGTGACCCGAGGAGCCACCCTTGGCTGCTGAGCTGCACGTCGCGCTGGTCGCCGCCGACCGTGAGGTCTGGTCCGGCCAGGCCACCCTGGTCGTCGCGCGCACCACGTCCGGCGACATCGGCGTCATGCCCGGTCACCAGCCGCTGCTCGGTGTGCTGGAGTCGGGACCGGTGACCATCCGTACGAGTGACGGTGGGACGGTCGTCGCCGCGGTGCACGGCGGTTTCATCTCGTTCGCGGACGACAAGCTGTCGCTGCTGGCCGAGATCGCCGAGCTGTCGGACGAGATCGACGTCCAGCACGCCCAGCAGGAGCTGGAGCGCGCGAAGGCGGAGGGCGACGAAGCCGCCCAGCGCCGCGCGGACGTCCGACTGCGTACGGCGGCGGCGCGCTGACCCACCGGGGGCGCCTCCCGGGCCGTTAGGCTCTGGGGGAGCAGTGCTGTGACATGACTCAGCCGCGGCTGGGACCGGAGTGATCCGGACCCGGTCGCGGCTGAGGCAGATGTGGGTGATTTTTACGTTCCGTTACCTAGGAGACGAGGAGGTCGGTGCCGATGGTCCTCGCTCTGACTGTGTGCGGAATCGTCGTCGCCCTCGTGGTGGTGGGACTGTTCGTCTTCGGACTGCGCCGTCGGCTGATCCAGCGGTCCGGCGGCACCTTCGACTGCTCCCTGCGCTGGGACGCCCCCGAGCAGGGCGACGCCGGCGGCAAGGGCTGGGCCTACGGGGTGGCCCGGTACAACGGTGACCGCGTCGAGTGGTTCCGCGTCTTCTCGTACTCCCCCCGCCCGCGCCGCGTCCTGGAGCGCGACTCGATCGAGGTGGCCGGCCGCCGCCTCCCCGACGGCGAGGAGGAGCTGGCGCTCCTGTCGGACTCCGTGGTCCTGGCCTGCCTGCACCGGGGGAGCAGGCTGGAGCTGGCGATGAGCGAGGACGCGCTGACCGGTTTCCTCGCGTGGCTGGAGGCGGCCCCGCCCGGACAACGGGTGAACGTGGCGTGAGCGCGTCGGGGGGGGGCCGCCCGGGGGGGGCGGGGGGGGCCGGGCCCCCCCGGGGGCGCGGGGCGGGG